>JANMZB010000292.1:0-1234 GCA_031382725.1 Sphingobacteriaceae bacterium
CTACCCAAATAAAGTATCAACAACATGGCAGTCACTACATGTCGCACTGCCACATCACCGGAGACTAAAAGGACCCCGACAACAACCAACTCCCTCCCAGACCTGAACCAGGGACGGAATACTGCACCCTCCGATCGAACGTCCCGTTCAACACCCGTTACAACGCTAACAACGAAACCGAGTCCAACCAGAAGCGTCGCACAGGATATCGAAGAAACGGAAATCACACATAATCGAACAAATAAGGACCTCGGCACCAACCCCCCACAAGACGGCCTCACCATCCTTTTAACAGCTTCGTTGTTAGATTTCGTACCCCATGCCATCACTCTACTTGCTAAATTAGGCATTAACGACGATACTACGTTCCTCGCACGACTACATGAACCACCCGTTTCATGGTATCCAACGTTACTACTCCATACGGAATTAGACACAGAATACGTCCGTGACATGCTCATACGCATTAAACTCCTCCGCTACTATCTGATCTACGATCTAGGAATTCCTACCGATCCCAATACCGGGAACTTCATACCCCACATGGACTACACCTACCTCTTGGCGATCCAATTCAACCCGGCCGTTTACACTGGTGTGTTTCCTTACTTAAGTAAAATGCAAGGATACGTGCTCCGTTACCAGCTTGATCGTACACTTGACGCAAATAGTACCTCCCTCAGCCGATGCCCTTCCATTGCACCATCCGGGCAATCGGTCACCTTCGTTTCTACCCAAGGTAGCACTATCAACACTCGCCCACCGATCAAGGATCAGGTAGCACCACGGCGGGCAACCCCTCCAGCTACCATAAGCGTCATCACGCCCATTCTTGGTAACCCGCCACCTAACGGGCCGTCCAAAGTACACATGCCGACCTTTAAGCCACCTTCCGATGAATGCCCCGGTTACGGACCACCAGCCGCAAGGAACACACGACCTATAGATAACCCATCGGACGGTCACTCCATCATGTCCCGATCGTCGACATCTAGTTCGAATGCCCAATCACACCACTCACTACCCACAACAAGGCATCCATTTGCCACCAATTCATCTGTTTCCCACCATCGCCACCTTGATGACTACGGAGCCACGGATGATATAAGTCGTTATATACCCCGCAACGAAATAGACCATGAATCGTTCTCTGACCGTACGCGTATCCTCCCTCGGCAAGCTCTAAACGTGCGGGTCACTTGGAACGGTGATGCCCTCAAATGGCAACAGTTCA
>JANMZB010000346.1:0-1425 GCA_031382725.1 Sphingobacteriaceae bacterium
AACTTCACGCACGGCCTCCTCTGACTTGCAAGCGGCTACCCTTGCGCTCAAACAAGCGCACATAGATTCCCGCAACCTCCAATCCCAACTCGACCTTGCTCACCAGGACCTCCAACCTACGTGCCGACTGCAACACCTTACGTTCCCAACTCGCATCCACGCAAAAGCAATTGGATAATTCCTCCGCCATGGTTGCTGGCATGTCTACTGCGTTCACAACCGTCCAGTCGGATATGGCACTCCCACGCCTCCTCTTAGAGGGCCTACCCACCCAACTCCACGAGTTCCCCCAATCCCCTCCGGTCCTCACTTTCGTCCGCTCCATCTGTACGGCCTTCGAAGCAGGCGACCCCCATTGGCAGGTCATACCCACTGTTTCCCCCCGCCCACACTCGCGGAAATTATCATCGCCTTTCAGACACGTCCCACGACGCCACCCACTACGTCGACAATCCCAGAAGTACCCACTGTTCCCAACAGCTCCTCCGTCCACATGGCTGCCCAGCTCCCTCTCCGAGGCAGTCCTACACCACTACAGCCTGGAGATAGTGATGAGCCCACCGACAGTGATATCCTCCAAGACGACCTTTCCGACACCCACACGGTCCCCATCGATCCTACCGCCACGACTTCGCAACCCTACTCTGCCACGGAAGACACTCTCCTCTTCACATGGGAAGCCTTTTACCGTCTACTTTGGCCCGCGAACTCCAAAGACCTCCAGTGCCCACGCAATTTTAGTCATATCTACTTTGACGCATCCCATCCACCCCGATCACTTCCCAAGCACTACCACGTCCTCATCATGGGCCTCGAATGTATCCGATATGCGATGTTAAAAATCGTCAAACAAACATCCCACGTCTACTACATCTCGTCTCCCGACCTCCTCGATACCACCATGACGGCTTACCGGACGTTCCTTAACCAGAAGAAAAACAACCTACATAACCCAACCCGCGTTGCCTTCATGTTTTCACGCCTCAGCCCAGCCCTCCTCGGTTTCCTTTCACCGCCAATCCTCACCCGGTTTGCCAGCCCCTACAACACCGACCTCACCACGGTCCCTAAATTACCACCTACCGTCCTCCACTCCTTCCTCCAAAACATTCACGAAACAACTGCAGATTCCGTCCCCCTCCCCGATTTTTGCAAGCCCCTCTTCCTCCTCTTCCCATCCTCCGGCACCATCCCCCTCCAATCACAGCCATCATCCTCCACCACCACACCTGGTTCTGTCCCCGACCTCACCGCACCAGTTCCCCGCAAACGGAAAGAACCTCCCTCCGACGAACCAACCCCTGACACATAGACAGGGGAGTGGGGGGGGTGGTACGCAATGGGGACAGACTCGGTCGGAACTATGCAGACTACGCGCTCGGTACGCGTTATGAGTACCCATCCTGTACGACTAGTAGGAACGAG
>JANMZB010000349.1:0-1297 GCA_031382725.1 Sphingobacteriaceae bacterium
ATGTTCCTGCATTGTGGACTAATTTGATCAGTATAACGACGGCGTTAAAGAATGGATCAAAGTTGTCAAATGAAGGAGAGATTTTGGTTTTGACCAAGAAGGGTCAGCGAATGAAATTCGATCGAAAATCGAGAAGTGGTGAGGGAAGTACGATGAGTGTGCTTATTAAGCCACTTGAAGACTTTCCAGAATTGGTGCAAGCTGCAACCAATGAGAATCGGCGGCGCATGTATATTGGAGATTTACATCGATTGCTGGGACATGCAGGAGAAGTAAAAGTTCGTGAAGCTGCTAAAAATTTGAAGATTGATCTCATGGGTAACATGAAAGTTTGTGAGTTCTGCGATCTTTCAAAAGCAAGAAAGAAGTAAATCAGCAAGGAAAACACTAAGAAGACAAATGTTCCTGGTGAGCGAGTGTATATTGATATCACTCCAATACGAGCTGTTAGTGCAGGTGATAAGAAGAACTGGTTGTTGATTGTTGATGAAGCAACGGATATGAAATGGCCTCATTTCATGAGTACGAAGAATGAGCTATCATTAGTGATGATGAGTTTTGTGAGAGAGATGAAGAGCAGAGGAAGTCCAGTTCGTTTTGTACGTTTGGATAATGCCGGAGAAAACAAAGGGTTTGTCGACAAGGCTCGCAAAAATGGGTTTGGGGATATTCGTTTCGAATATACCGCACCTGGAACACCTAAGCAGAATGGCGTGGTGGAACGAGCCTTTCCTACGTTACTTGGACGAGTGCGATCAATGATGAACCAAGCAGGATTTACGCGTGAGATGCGTGCAAATATGTGGGCAGAGTGTGCAAGAATAGCTACGATGCTGGAGAATTCAATGCCCGACTATGTGGGAGAATATCCACCGATAGTCAAGTTTAAAGGAGAGCAATACAATTGGGTATACAGTTTACGTACCTTTGGTGAGATGGCAGTTTTGCTAGATAATGCTACTGCAACTCAAGACAAGTTAACAGACCGTGGAAGGGTGTGCATGTTTGTGGGCTACTCAGATGAGCATCCAAGGCACACATACAGGTTTGTGAATCTCAGTACCAACCGTGTTGTTATCAGCCGTGATGTGAAATGGCTCAATAAGACATGGGGAGAATACCAGAAAGGCAAGAAAGAAAATGTCATCAATATTGAAGATGATGATGATTATGGTTATGAGGAACAAAACTGACTGAAGATCCCGGTGATCAGATTATAGATCAGGGAGGGAATCAAGTTATTGGTGGTGCTGATAGTACAAGAGTTACAAGGGCTGAACGAGAGCTTGCACGTTTA
>JANMZB010000361.1:0-4813 GCA_031382725.1 Sphingobacteriaceae bacterium
GGGTAGAGCCGCACGCTGCGGGATTGCGGGATCGTATCTGGTGGGGAGCTGCATCGAACGCTACTGCTGTTTGGGCAGCCGAAAACGGAATGCACCTCCAAAGCTCAACCTTAAAGTTTGATGAAAGCGGCAAGCCATTGCATGTGCAGCAGGCAGAACAAATTCGCCTATTTAAAGAAGCCTGGAAAAATGCAGGGCACCAGCGCGAACCAAGGGTTTCTGTAAGCCGGTCTATTTTTGCACTAATTACCGATGAGGACAGGCAATATTTCGGCCAGCAAGGTAAAGCAGCCGATTCTTTCGGATTTATTGAGCCTAATAAACGGGCTGTATTCGGGAGGAGCTATGCAGCGGAACCTGATAAACTCATTGAGGAACTCGCCATGGATGAAGCGATAAAGGAAGCTGATACTTTATTGTTGACTATCCCGAATACATTGGGGGTTGATTACAATGTGCATGTGTTGTCCTCGATTTTGGAACATGTGGCGCCGGGGTTGGGTTGGCGGTAAGAGTAAGGTGAATAGAAGAACTGAAAGGGACCAGGCGCAGGCTGTTGGGGATGTAAGGCCCATCGCATCGCGATTTACGATAAAGGCAGATTTGAAATCAGCTTAACCATATTTGCGTCAGGGTTTGAAAATCCTTTATATATACAGTACTACACCGCCCTGCGAAGATGTCGAACAGCAAGAAACACTCATATCAGTGGGACGATTTTATTATAAAAGTGCAAGTTCCGCAGTGGCCTTGGAATACGATGCTAATTCGTCCTGATCAACCAAATTCACATTTTTTGGCTTTTCTAAAATGCGAAGAGCATTTTCATATGCTTTGAATAAAGGCTTAGTCTTGGGTTTGGCCAATATCACGTCGAATAAATAGTGGTTTTCGTTCGCAAAATCTTCAAGGTCAAGGAACTGACCTGAAAATTGATAAGCTTTTCTAGTGATCGTCTCCGGCCTCGCTAAATCAAAGCTCACCGGCTTCACCAAATGCAGGCTGTTTTGATCTTCCCATGCAATATCAAATCTTATTTTTGAGGCGGGATTAGGTTGAATTGAATAATCAAAATGGAAGCGATGACTTTGCTTAATCCCATCTGGCTGATTCGTGTATTCTTTCAGAAGTTTCTTATACTTATTCAGCAACACTGACTCATCGACTCTTCTAGAGGCATTGTCTTGAATTTGGAATACAGAAAAGTAGAGATTATACAACTGGTTTTTTATATGGTCCAATTTGGAAGTATATAACACTGACGTTCTAAAGTTCCCAAACTGTAAAGCAGATGAATCAGAAGGTAAGAACTCCTTCTCCACAAAAGATTTCAAAGAAATGTTCAAATCGTATCCTGAAAAAAGCTCGGGGCTAGCATTTAGCTCGTTTACTCTCCTCTGAAAATATTTAAAATATGACTTGATCGTTTTTTCAGGAACATTCGGATAAGCGAATCTTAGCCTAATTAACTTTTCCGGAAATATAAAGTCTAGCTTGTTTTCAATAGGAAAATACATAACCAGCCCAATATTTAACACTTCCCCCAATAATTGAGAGTGATGGTATTGTAAAAGGCAATATGTATAAGTTTCCTTATTCATGTTATTAGTCCTAGAAGAATATTACGGAATTTATGAGAATTTTGTTCTACCAATGTCAATGTTGTTAATTTGCAAGTCTATTATGCTGCCTTCTATTTTGTTCATGTCAATATTCCTCAACGATTCATCAAACGTATCAAATAACGTTTTCTTTGAGCCTTTATACGATTTCAATCTATTATAAAACAGATGCTTTTTATAAAATTCTGGCCAGTTATTTTGTAATAGACACTCAAGCATCCTATTGTAAGATTCCTCGTTGTCATTGTCAATAAAGCTAAACGTAAGTTCATGGTCGATCAATATAAATCCATCATCGTTCAAAAGTAAGTTTGGTTATTTCTCTCTCCGCCGCGGTCAACATTAAGTATCATGCAATCAAATGCAAAGAGAGATGCACAGTCATGAATATTGAAGGATGTATCTTTTAACTGCTCATTTACTAAAGATGCCTCTGCCAATTTGCTAGCGAAGGTATTCCCTTTATATTTTGAATTAAGTATATCTAATGTCGACTCGTCTAAAGTGGCCTTAAAGCTTTCGTCATTCAAATTTATTAATGCCGCTTCTGCCACATCGAAATCAAACTGACCGGCTAATTCATTGCAAAAAAATTCTTTGCCAATGCTATGGCCTTGAACTACGTTATTATCCGAAAATAATTTAGCTACATAGGGGATCTCTTCCAGAGTAGCCGACTCCTGCTGAATAGCGGTAACTAGCCATGGTTTGGTTGAGCCTCCAAACTGCATTAAACCATCAAACCTTATTGGAACGGCCTTTTTCAATTTTTTTAAACTATTTATTCTGCTTTTTTAAATTCTCCTTCAGCCAGCGTCATTTAGTTAGAAGCAGTCCAGCCACTAACTTAAACAAATCTTGTTTTAAAAATTCAATATTTATAGTACGCGTAATTTCATTATGAGGGCAGTAAGTACTTCCATGCTTTACCCACTGTGCCGGTGCGAGCTTGTAGTTCGTATCCAATTTGTTTTTCGATAAGTCCGAGTTGCAAACTCGAACCAGCTTAGGAATAAAGCGCTAAGATTTAAATACCCCTCAACACCTCTTTCAAAATGTCGTTCACTTCCCGGGCATTGGTAAAAACACAAAAATGGCCGCCGTTAACTAGATAATCAGGTTTACAAAAAGCAACCGGGAAAGCACGATCCTGTCTGCCATGGATATGAATTGTTTGCGGGAAAATTTCTTTGTTAGTCCACATACTAATTTGACCTAGAGCCCATTTTAAAAATAAAGGGTCAGCTTGCTTAATGAACGAACTGATTAATACTCTTTCTGTTGGGTTCAGGGGGCCGAAGAACCAATACAAAAACCATAAGGTCAACCGGAAGAGCCCTGGTGGAATAAATTTGTAAAGCTTCAATCTGCCGGCAATTCGATAATAAAACGGTAGCTCTTTTCTATGTTTTACTGTTGAAAACAGTATCAATTTTTCCGGTTTTAAATAGTTGCTTATTTCTGCTGCTATTATCCCGCCGAAAGAAAGACCGGCTAATATAAAGGGCGCGCTTGTGTCTATTTCTTCTGCCAACAAACGGGAATAACTTTCGATAGTGGTTTTACCTGCTAATGGCTTCCACAGTATATGTTTTACTTCATATCCTTCAGGAATCAGCAATCTTTCAAATGCTCTTTCGTCTGCTCCTAAACCTGATATAAAATAGATTTTCAAAAGATGATGTTGGATAAGTGAACGTTTCTATTATTACGCTGCTGTAGCTAGTATCCGATTTATTTTAGATAGGCCCTAATTAAAACTCGAACCAGCGGCATGCTCGGACTAGCTGGGTGAATTTATATCCTATTTGTGAACCTCCTCTTCATCGAATACATAACAGCCACAATTGTAACAGCCAATATATAGATAATTCATTTCCATCGTTGAACTTTCTATGTATCTTGACGTTATGAAATTAATGTGCTCTTTCTTGTTAGTATTAACAAGCTACGGGGTTTTCTCTCAACAAATTACCAGTTCTGTTTCAGTAAATCATTACGCCAACCCCGAACTTTATATGAAAGCAGGGGTGGTTTGTTTTATTACCGATAGGCGGGGTAATCCATCAAGCGAGGGTTCTTACCTCTTTATAAACAATAGAAGCAGTTCAACCTTTTACTTCAATCGTGCGGGAGCAGGTAAAGATTGGAAAGAACTATCGCCCAATCGAAAAATACTTATACCCTTGCAAAACGCCGGTAAAGGCATAGCAGTGCCATTGAGAGTAAAGTATACCAAAACATCGGATAGCGATTCCAGAGAAAAAGCGAGTGACCTGACGCTATTGAACGGAATCTCACACAGTTCTTCGTATACGAAATCTCCACCAACCCCCGAACCAAGTGGGTCTGATATCAAGAAAGGTGTTCCGGTAGCAGAAGTTAAAAAAGGCAAACAAGCAGCGCCTCCAAATACCGCCACCACTAACAAAACAGCAAAAGCTCTTGCAGCAAAAAGTAAAATACCTGTAAAACCCCCTGCGAAAGTAACAGTAGTAGTAGCTGTAAAGGCCAGGTGTATGTATACTTCTTCACCTGCCTATTACACGTTCTATTATCTCAAAGTGAATAAGGAAGTATTTTATAGTGATGTATTCCCGGTGGCTGCCTACAGTAATACCACCGAGGGAGAGGACTTGCTGTCGCAAGCCTGGGATTGCTTTATAACCGGACTTCAAGCTAAATATAGTGGGCAAAAATTAGATAAGCTTTTGGATGACCCGGATTATGATTTGCAATTGGGACTGATGCATTTGAGCAACCCCATTATTCCTTCGAATGAAGTAGTTAAGAGATCTCCATATACTGCAACGGCTGAATCTGCAAAACAAGAGCTATTACAATGGATTAAAGATGAAAACCGTAATTACCCCGGACTTCTTTTTACCAAGATTGATTTTTGAGGTAATTCGATACAATGTTGTGACTAGACCAGAGCATCAGAAAATATTTGAAAGGTACTGAGCATCGTTATGGCAAATGCAGTCCTGCTGTTACTCCAAGTCCTCGCGTTCGCCGAGGCTCTATGGCCGGGCGCCGCTCCGGGCTTTCCGTGCCATCAGGTTTAGGGTTGAGATGATAGTGCTACTAGGATGCTTTTTTTCTCAGAGTTTCATTCTTTACGGACTGTGAGGTACCTCAGGAGAGATTGAAGTTAGAATAAAATAGCTACCTCAGAGTTTCTAACCCTG
>JANMZB010000376.1:0-1135 GCA_031382725.1 Sphingobacteriaceae bacterium
TCGTAGCATTGCGAATAGGGACTGAAATTAATGAAGCTTTTCGTTACAAGTTGAGAATGATGGGAGTTTAAATAACAGGTCCGACGAATACATTTTGTGACAATGAAAGTGTGGTCAAGAATGCATCCAAGCCCGAGAGCACATTTTCCAAGAAACATAATTCTGTTGCATATCACAAAGTCAGAGAATCAGTTGCTGCAGAAGGTATTTGAGTTACATATGAACCAGGAGCAGTGAATTTATCAGATTTGCTTACAAAGTTTCTACCACCCCACAAGCATAAAGCATGTTGTCAATGCATATTATGGTAATAAGGTTCTGCAGGGCGATAATGGTTTTTCCCTCACTGAGGTTTTCCCATTATCATCAAGTTCTTAATCCTGTGCCTTTTATTGTCAGAGATTTGCAAAATGATTTCCAGAAGTCATGGAATCATTTTGGGGGGACTGTTTAATCTCAAGTAGTAATCGTACACGTGGCACGATATTTCGTAGTCACGTGGGAATGCTGTAAAAAAGCGAACTGGTTGATTGCAGTTTTGAGAACTCATTAAACTGCTCTCTCCTCACAATATTATTGAGTTTAATAACATTAACAATAATAACGCGTTTTTAACGAATCTTTAAACGTTCATATCTCCATCAATATTGGTCATACGCTTGAGATTTTTCGAGTTTATCAGACCCACGCGCATATTATTAATATACGAGAAAACAAGGGTTCGAAATATTGAATATTGATGGAGTTACAGACGATACAACAATGGTGGTCTCAAATTGTGATCAAGTACAGTAAAGTGTGAGAATTTGTGTTTTTCCTTTGAGATTAAGGTGTCAGGTTCAGAGTGACTTGAGCCAGTAATACAGCTGTAATAAGATATATCAAAAGAAATAAAAAATAGTTCACAGTAATTCGAAAGATTTAATGTAGCAGTTGAAGGATTTAAAGTTACCGCTGCCATGGGGTTGCGTTACTTTTTCCCCAGCAACGGCTCCTGTGGCCTCCGTTGAATCGTTCCATGCCCGTGAGGATATGGATTTGATGTTTACAAAAGATATCTTAAGTAAAATTTATTCCCCGGCTTACACATCAACAGGTCATGGTGATAACCCATATTTATATCCATTGTATGGAG
>JANMZB010000377.1:0-4225 GCA_031382725.1 Sphingobacteriaceae bacterium
ACCATGGTCAGAACCAGGTGTAACACTGGTAAATGCTGCAGGATTGAAAGGAGTACAAAGTGTTTGGCTTCCGGCAATTTCACCTGGAACTATTCCGGTTGGAGTCACTGTCAAACAATTACTGTTTGCAGAACAGGCAACGCCGTTGAGCGTTGAAGTAGCGACTCTTCGGAAATTAGTTATGTCAGATACTGCTGGCGCATCGTAAGTTGCAGATGTAGCTCCTTGGATATTTGTCCAAGTGCCGTCACAGCCTGTTGTGCTCCATTGCCATTGGTAAGAGATTACGCCACCGTTTGCAGTGCTTCCCGGTGTAGTATTGGTAAATGCTGCCGCATCAAATGGAGTACATCCGATTTGGTCTCCAGCGATTGCTCCAGGATTTATAGGATTAGGCGTAACTGTCAAACAATTACTGTTAGCAGAACAGGCAACGCTATTGAGTGTTGCTGTTGCTACTCTTCGGAAATTAGTTATCACAGCTACTGCACCTGCATCATAAGTTGCAGATGTAGCTCCTTGGATATTTGCCCAAGTGCCGTCACAGCCTGTTGTGCTGATTTGCCATTGATGAGTAATTGTGCCTCCTGCACTACCGCTGCCTGGTGTGGTATTAGTAAATGCTGCAGGGTCAAATGGAGTACAGAGAGTTTGATTTCCGGCTACTACGCCTGGATTTACAGTATTTAGTGTTGCTGTAACTTGAGTTCTTGGACCTTCACAACCTGAAGCACTGGTGCAGCTTACCCAATAACTGGTAGTTGCAGAAATGGCTGGGCTGTATGTGGTTCCCTCATTTACTTTTGTTCCAGCTGTAGCTGCATTATACCATTTTAGTGTTCCTCCAGGACAGCCACTGGCTGAAAGATTTACTTGTACTGGGCCTGGACCGCAAACTGTTGCACCAGTTGTAGTTGGCGGGCTTGGTCTGAAATCCAAATTCAATTGAATAGGGGCTCCAGGGAAATCTTTTAATTCAGATTGAGCTGAACTTCCAGAAGATCTGGTTCGAATAAACAGCGTGCTGATTGAAGTACATGGATTATTTAAGTATGTCAATACCTGAGTAAGATTTATGGCTCCTTCAGCCCATTGATTTGGTGCATAAACACCTGGATTAACTCCAAAAGCATCAAATGGAACTGTGGTGGTTACATTATTATTGGTACAAAAAATTAATCCAGGAAAAACTGTGTTGGGAATAACAACATATTGGTAAGCTGAACCAACTAGTTTCCATTGTCGAATTACAACATTTGCATCACCACCACCTTGGGTAAACTCAATGGTAATCAATATGTCGCCAGGGGTACGCCCACCAGTTGCATCAGGCGCTGCGGTATGAAATACACCGCTGCCTCCAGTAATTGGAGCTACACCTGTAAAGGGGTCAGGAGGGCCATAAGTAGCGCCTGTCATAGTTAAGGGAGCTTGCAGAAATTCAAAATCGATGTAACTGCTACCATTGGTTACCTGACGGTCACCAGCGAACATACACCATAAATCAGTTGCTGATCCCGAAACTCCTCCAGCGGGTGAAGGACTGATAAAGTTACCAGTTTCATTTGTTACACCGCCTTTTATAGCTGGATCTCCGTAACTAAAATGAGCCCCGCAATTTTGGATTTCATTTTTGTTTGGAGATGATCCAGGACCCCATGTATAGGTGTTAGGATTGTCGTTTATTTTATTGGAAAGCGTGAATATCGTAAGATCATCAGTATAACGATCTTTTATTTGATAAGTTACGGGAATACTCTGAGGAGTAGGAGGATCTGTAACAGGATTTGGTTTGTATATGACATTACCTGTAACAGGATCAATCAATCCATGATTGATGTTGTGCATATTAGTTGGATTATTGGGATCATAAGCTGGACTGCTAGGATCATATCTATCGTCAAACAAATCACCAACTTTTTCAAAATTAGTTCCTATAGGCTGATGAGCCCAAAAATCTCCATCAATTGCATCTCCTGCAGCAGGTGATACGACTGGGATAATTCCTTTAATGTTTTGTGCATGTACAGCAGTGTAACTGATCATGAGAATTCCTAAAAAAACTATAGGCATGGAAAGGCTTTGGCGCCAATGGATAGGCCATAGTTTTAATGGCTGATTTAAAGGAATTGTGAAGCTAAATTTTGAAATGCCTGTTTTGAGGAAACAGGAAAAAGAAATGCAAAAATTTTGCATGCTTTTTATCGTAAAAAGAATAATTTTTTTCATATCAATACGGTTTTAGACCATAGTATCAATAAGAAAAGACTCAGTAGAAATAGGGTTTACGGGAAACCAATGAGTGTTGTTTCATAATGAAGATTTTTGGTTAGGAAAATGTAAAAGAAACGGACCTGTCAGGCAGTAACTTTTAATTAGGGAAATAAATACGGCTTCATAATATATGAAGTGTACAGTCGGGCAGTCAAAAGACATCTTATTGCGGGGAACAATAATTAGATTCTTTTACTAGAAAAATAAGTTTAAAATTTTAAAAAAAAAGGGAACTTTTAATTCCAAAAAAAACATAAAAAAAGAAATGCTTAGAATAGATTAAAAAATTGAAAATGTACCTTTAGAGAAAATACAATATTCAGCTCAATGACAAACTTCAAAATAAAATACTGAAGTATAAACCAATTCACTTATTTTAATTTTAGCCATCACTCAGGACAACTAAATCACTTTGAAAAGTAACGGTGTAAAATTAATTAATTTTAAAAGTGTGTGCCGTATAAATATATAAAAGAACGATATAAGTTACATAAAAATCGATGAAATACACTCTAAATACGAATAAGTGTACACGATTACGAGATGTGCTTTAAATTAAAAAATTAACATAACTTACTAATTATCAATTAAATACGTATTAATTTTTTTTATAAAAAGTGTGAAAAAATCAATATTTTTATTTATAATTAATGAAATCAATATTTCTGCTAAAAATGAGTAACGATTTGTCTTAAAAACGACTTTTTTAAAGGGTAAAACTGCAACTGAAATTAGCTCAGAAAGAGTTGATTAAAAATCAAATATTTTAAAGATTTTTATATTGAAAAAAAAATGATATTTGAATTTAAGTTTTTGAAAAAGAGATAGTTAAGATAAAAAAAAGGATTAACTTTACTAAACTTTTAGATGTGATATTATTTTTTTGATTTATTGAACATTAATAAATTATTTCTACCGCCCCATTTTTATCGTAGTGAATTAATCGACTTCAGTTTTCAATTAAAATAACACTTCCGATGAAAATAGTACTTACAGGAGGAACAGGTGTTTTGGGCTCTCAGATTATGTTTGAAATTCTGGAACTATTCATAAAAGAGTCAATCGACGGTAAACTCATTTTGATTTCCAGGGGCAAGAAAAAAAGAACCGCTTTAGATCGAATAAACGAACTGCTTTCAAGCAGTTATACTCCAAAATTCTTAAAAGACATAGGAACTGAAAAATTGGATCAATACATCGAAGTTGTTGATGCTGACTTAGATTCTCTAAAGGAAAATTTTTTAGGCAAAATAGAGGGAGCGTATTTTATTCATTCAGCAGGATATGTCAATTTATCTACTGATGAAGCACATCGTGAAAAAATATTTGAAGAAAACACCAAGATCACCAAAGTTATTTTGGAAAATTTTCATCATTACATTAAAAAATTTATTTATATAGGAACGGCTTTTTCTTCTGGAGAGCGATCTGGGATTGTTGATAATGACTATCATAATCTGGATTTTGTTCCAAAGCACCGCAACGCCTATGAAAACGCCAAGTTTCATTCGGAGAAATTTGTTGCCAAAAGATGTAAAGCTTTAGGATTGCCTTATCAAATACTGCGGCCAAGTGTTATTTGCGGAAAAATGCTGGGAGACGAGAATAAATATTTTATTTCCAAATATATGGTTTTCTATCTTTTGGCTAAATTTTTTTATTTTGCGGCGCAAAGAAAAACCGAGCAGGAAAATGTACGTTTTACAATTGGTCAAATGTCAGGTTTAAATATCATCCCAGTCGATTATGTAGCCAAAGTGATAGTATCTGTTTTTAGAAGGGATGATATTCACCAACTTAATATTGTGAGCCATGAAAGTTTAAATCTCGTAAAAGGACTGGAATTGATTATGAAAGAAGTTGGTTATGCTAATTATACAATAATTCCAGATTCTCCAGAGTTTGAATATCAAAATACTACCGAGAAATTGTATTATGAAAGTATTGGTAA
>JANMZB010000394.1:0-19184 GCA_031382725.1 Sphingobacteriaceae bacterium
CGAAAGAACCAAAGGCAGATAAGGAAAGGAGTAAAAAAAGAGATAGTATTTTCATATCACAGGAATTATTGATTTACGATTGGTAGCGAATTGATAGTGTTAGAGGAATCACTGGCAGTGTAATTATAAGCTTGGTTTATACTTGTATCCTTAATAGACTTTTGGTACAAATCCTGAACGACTTTCAATGGCAACCCTTTTTCCTTATAAAAAAACATGGAAGTCTTTTGGTTGTAGACAACCAATGCTTCATCTACTCCAATTATTTTTGCAAACTGCTCCTTTAGTAGATTTAATTTTACATCGGTTTCTGAAGTAGAAGTTTCCGGGTTTTCCTTTTGGCATCCAGCTAAAAAAGCGGTAAGGCATGCCCAAACTAGTAGAATGTTGATTTTTTTCATTTTTTTCATTTTATAGTAAAGCTAGTTGTTTTTCCTAAGAATTATCAGGCATTTTCTAACTTCTTTTGGGAATAGCAGATTCTTTTTGATATACAATGGAATGATGTTACTAATAGAGGCTGTCTCAAAAGGATAGACTCTATTTCATTTAGAGGTTAAGCCTAACGTAATGACATAGTTTATTTTACATACCCGATTGGAGATAGGATGAATAATTTGATACATTAAAAGAAACTCCTATTGAAATTACTGCTCATTTCCTACCCAACACCACCTCCACCCTCAAATTCCTCAGCCCCTCTTCCACATCCTGAGTAACTATTAAAGGTTGCTTACCTCCCACTCCCGTACACGAAATCCTTTTCTCTAATATCCCCTTTCCTATAAGATATTGTTTCACCGCTACAGCTCGGTTGAATGACAACTTTTGTAGATACCTGGCATCAGCGAACGGATTATTGTTAGTGTGGCCAATCAACCTGATATCGTATTCCTTTTGCAATTTTAGAACTTCAATCAGTCGGGCTAATTCAGGTTCAGAGCTGGGCTTAATTAGATGCTTGTCGGGCATGAAATGAATATTGAATAAGTCAATTTTCTGCATACTTCCAGGCTTCTCCAGATTGAAGTTTTGTTCAGAATTGGCATTTTCCGTTTTTATATCAGCGGTTTGAAATACATATTCGGCATAATTAGCTGTAACATTAACCGGCCGGTCGGCAGGTATTTTTAAGGTATAGAATCCGTTTTTGTCGGCAGTTGTTTCCGAAATTTTAATACCTGTAGAATCGTCTTCGCAAACTATTTGCGCTGCTAAAGGGAGACTTGTGTTTAGATCTTTTACAAATCCTGAAAGAGTTTTGAAAGCAAAAACAGGTAATTTAAGATGTGAAATGAAGTTAAAGCCCGAACCCTTTTCATAAATATTATCAATAACTAGAGCCAGCCTCTGACCGCTTTTAACATTCAAAGCACTTGAAAAACTTTTCCCTGGTCCGGGAGCTTCGAACGCATCAGAAAAACCATTTTTCAAACCCGTCATGCCTTTTAATGATACATCATTGCGACTGTTATTTGACCTGATAGGAAATGCGTCACCATTGCGTATTTGCGATTCAAGCTGAGGGCTGTAATTAAACAGCATCCAATCGTAATCATCTTCTTTTCGATGGGGCATAATTTCAAAGGTGAGTATACCATTAAATGGGACGTCCATTACAAACCAGATCGTGTTGCGCTCCACTTCAAAGATGTACGGGGATCGTTTATTGTTTTCAGGGAATTCCTGAAGACTTCCGAAGCCTTTCGGAGAGGCGGGAATGCTATAAAGCTTATTTATAATTATCGGCTTTGCTGAATTTAAATCTCCGTTAACACTCTGTGCCTTTGAGCTGAATGATAACAGTAACCCAAGAAGAAAAAAAACCGAGCGTATCATCTTATGCTACGCTAATAAGCGAGAATTTGTTTCATCATCGAAAGTCAATCTCACCTTATCAGGATCGACATTTAAAGTTACGTTTTTACCAAAAATCAACGCATGATTATCGGCCAGGTGCCCTGCCGGGAAATCGAAACAGACCGGAAAATCGTAATCCTTCACTTTTTCCAGAATAATCTCTTCGATGCTGCTTCCAAAAGGCATGTCATTATCTTTCAGATCGGTAAAGCCACCTACAATTAAGCCGCTTAGCGAAGCAAGTTTTCCGGCGCGTTTAAGGTTCCAAAGCATGCGGTCAACCGAATAAAAGCATTCACCAACATCTTCAATAAAAAGAATCTTGCCCGAGAAATCCATTTCCGAAACCGAATTGTTCATCATCACGAGCAATGTCAGGTTGCCTCCAATTAAGACAGCCTTACTTATGCCAGGTTTATTGTTCGGGTTTGATGCTACTTCATAAATTAACCGTTCCCCGAACAGTGCTTTGCGTAATGATTCTAGGGAGGGCTTTGTTCCATCCGGAACATTTAAAGGCATTTGCCCATGAATGGTTTGGATACCGCAGTTCTGGAAAATATGGCTATGCAAAACGGTAATATCACTAAATCCAACCAGCCATTTGGGATGTTTTTTAAACGTTTCAAAATCTAAATCATCAATAATTCTGACGGTTCCATAACCACCTCGAGCAGCGAATATGGCTTTAATAGATTGATCATCGAGGAAACGCTGCAAATCATTAAGTCTTTGTTCATCTGTACCTGCGTATTGATGATGTGATGCGGTAACGGTTTCTCCTGTCACAACTTCTAATCCCCAGGATTCCAGCAATCGGATCGCACTATCAATCGGACCGGGCAGTTTTTTCGCAGGACAAGTGATCGCGACTTTATTGCCTTTTTTTAGATATGGTGGAGCGGAATGAGGACGCATAGAGAAAGCCTTTAGATCATCAAAAATACTTGTTTATTTAAGGGTTTCGGTATTACTAAGAAATTGAGTGTAAGGTTTCATATAAAGCGGAAGTAATCCTTCGCGATCTTTGCGCTTCCATCTCTTTGCGATCTTCGCGTGTCCTTCCTTTGCGCCTTTGCGTGAAACCAAAACCAACTAGTGTCACGCAAAGCAGGAAAGAGAAAAACACTCAAAGCCCGCAAAGCAAAGTGGCAATACTTCGCGATCTTTGCGTTTCTTCTCTTTGCGATCTTTGCGTGAAACCTCAGCAAATATTTGCATGAAATTCCACCTTTGATAATTTATCTTTGCCTCATCATATAGAATAGAATTAATGTCTGATCTCGATAAATACAAACGTTTTACAGTTACCTCTGCCTTGCCTTACGCAAACGGGCCATTACATATCGGTCATTTGGCGGGAGCATATATCCCGGCCGATATTTTTGTGCGGCACATGCGACTGAAACGTAAAGACATTGTTTATATCTGCGGGTCCGACGAACATGGGGCGGCCATCACCATCAAAGCAAAAAAGGAGGGGATAACCCCGAAAGAAATAATTGATAAATATCACACTCAAATCAAAAACAGTTTTAAGGAGTTTGGTATCGCGTTCGATATTTACCATCGTACATCATCCGAAATACATCATCAATTATCACAGGAATTTTTCCTTAATCTTTACGAGAAAGGGGAGTTTATTGAAAAGGAATCCGAGCAGTACTATGATGAAGACTTCGACCAGTTTCTGGCAGATAGATATATTACCGGCACTTGTCCGAATTGTAATAATGAAGGTGCTTACGGCGATCAGTGCGAAAAGTGCGGTACTTCTCTTAATCCGCTGGAACTGATTAATCCAAAATCCACTTTAAGTGGGAAACCCCCGGTTTTGCGGGTGACCAAACATTGGTATTTGCCTTTAGATAAATATCAGCCATGGCTGGAAGAGTGGCTGATTGAAGGGAAGAAAAATAAATGGAAAAGCAATGTTTATGGACAGTGCAGCTCGTGGTTAAAAGCCGGACTTCAGCCCCGCTCAATGACTCGAGACTTGGACTGGGGAATAGACGTTCCGCTGGAAGAAGCAAAAGGAAAGAAGCTTTATGTGTGGTTGGATGCTCCAATAGGATATATTTCAGCAACTAAACAATGGGCTATCGACAATGGGAAAGATTGGGAGCAATACTGGAAGAAACAAGGAAATGAATCCGACGAATCGTGCCTAATTCACTTTATCGGAAAAGACAACATAGTTTTTCATTGCATTACTTTCCCTTCAATTTTACATGCTCACGGCGAATACATTTTACCCCAGAACGTACCTGCGAATGAATTTTTAAATCTTGAAGGAGAAAAGCTCTCTACATCCAGAAATCATGCTGTATGGCTTCACGATTATTTAGAGGAGTTTCCTGGCAAGCAGGATGAATTGCGTTATGTTCTTACTTCCATTTTACCCGAAACATCCGACAGTGAATTTACCTGGAAAGATTACCAGGCAAGGGTTAACAATGAGCTTGTAGCGATACTGGGCAACTTTGTAAACCGGGTGATGATTTTAATGCACAAGTATTACGAAGGAAAAGTTGAAGGCAATACTGATTTAAATAGTGAGGCACTCAACGAGCAAATCGGGAGAATTTACAATGATGTTGAAGAGAACGTCGAAAGCTATAAATTCCGTCAGGCCTTATCGTCGGTTATGGATCTTGCCCGCTTAGGAAACAGATATTTGACTGAAAATGAACCCTGGAAAACATTCAAAACTGATCCTGAATCTACAAGAACGGTGCTTCAAAATAGCCTTCATATTATAGCTCATTTGGGAACCTTATTACAGTCGATGCTTCCCGGTACCTCGAAAAAGATTTTCGCAATGCTTAACCTTGGCGATGCGGTCTTTTATGATCAGGAAGTTTCATTTAAAAGCGGACATCATTTAAACCCCGCACAACTTTTATTTGAAAAAGTAGAAGATGAGGTGATTGAAACGCAACTTGCTAAACTAAAAAATAAAGCAGAAGAAACCATTGCCGCAGTAGAGGTAGTGCCGGCAAAAGAGAATATCAATTTCGATCAGTTTGCTGCGATGGATATTAGGGTTGGAACGATCTTGGAGGCAGAAAAAGTAGCTAAAACAAAGAAATTGCTTAAACTTAAAATAGATACTGGTATTGATCAGCGAACTGTTGTCTCGGGAATCGCTGAGTATTTTGAGCCGGAAACTATTATAGGTAAGCAGGTAAGCATCCTTATTAATCTAGAACCAAGAGAGATTAAGGGAATACTTTCTCAGGGGATGATTTTGATGGCTGAAAATACTGATGGAAAACTTAGTTTTGTAGCTCCAAACGAAATGCTGGTGAATGGCAGCGTGGTGAGGTAGGAGGGATTTACGATGTACGATTAAACTTGTAAGTCGAATTAAGCAATCGTAAATCGTAATTCAAAAAATCGTAAATATCTGGTCTCGTAGTTCAACGGATACCCGCCTGAACGGCTTCAGTCGGGCAGGGAATATAAGTTTCCTAAACTTTAAATATGTTTTACGCATATGTAATAAGAAGTAGAATTAGCGATTACCAATATAAAGGTCATTGCGTAAATTTAGAAAATCGATTAAAAGAACATAATGCTGGCAAGACAAAATCGAATAAGGCGTATGGTCCTTTTGATTTAGTCTATTTTGAATGTTTTGAAACACGTGCTCAAGCTGTAGAAAGAGAAAAGTACTTTAAAACTGCAGCCGGACGTCGATATTTGAAAATTAAAATTGGTCCCGTAGTTCAACGGATACCCGCCTGAACGACATTAGTCGGGCAGGTAATAGAAGTTCCAAACTAGGATATGTTTAACGCGTATTGATAATAAAAATAAAACTGGTCCCGTAGTTCAACGGATAGAATAGAAGTTTCCTAAACTTTAGATGTGGGTTCGATTCCCGCCGGGACCACTAGACGGGAAAGAGTTGAAAAATTAACTTCTTTCCCGTTTTTATTTGCACGCAACTTCTTGCTGATCGGATAGATAAGTTGCGCAGCTTCGTTAAGTCTGGGGTTCGATATTCATTTCCATCAAATCTTAGTTTTTCACGAAAAATCGAACCCAGCACCTCTCTTTTAGTTAAAGCATAACCCTCTTCATGCAATGATTGAAGGTTAGAAAGTGAATATATCGCCTTTAAAAGCATGTTGTCAATGCTCATCGTGTTCGATTTTTGCACTTTCGCAAAGATAAAGTCCAGACATAGGTGGGTGCTTAACAAAAAGCCAGGAGGCCATTGCCGACTTACTTTCTAACAATTATGCCACGAAGATCACAGAAGGGCTGAAGCCTTTAAAATAGATTTTCAGGGTAGATAATCAGTTTGTAGTTATACTAAGCGTTTCAATAACGCATTTTTTGAAAATACATAAGAAATTGCAATTGATATTATCAAAGCAAAAGCAAATTTGCCAGGAATTCCTATTAAAGGATTATTGAAAATTAAAACTTCTTTTTTTCTTAAAGTAAAATTGAAAATATCCAGAACACCGGCGTGGATAAGATTAATTCCAAAAGTTAAATAGGCCAGCTTGGAAAAAGCATTTGGAGGAAGCTTTAACTGGCAAAATATCTTATATACACATAATGCGCTTATGATAATAAAAGGTGATAAATTGCTATAGAAATATAAACTCTGCATTTTAATTTCTGTATAATAAGTAATAACAGCAATGCTGAGATTTGAAATAAAGAACAGCAGCAGTAATAATTTGATAGGATATTCTTTCATATCCTTCATTAAATATCCATACAAAAAGAATCCTAAAAACTTTACGCTTGTTAATGCGAAAAATACATTGTTATTGAAAATAAGGTCGTATACGGTGAGGAAAACACCTAATACGGTAAAAGAGAATGCCAGTTTAAAAAGGCCTTTTCTGGAAATATGTGGCAGACTGAAATTTAAAAAAGGAGCGATGAAGTATAAACCTAATATCATATACAAAAACCATAAATGATCAAAGGGTTTACCTTTAATTAATTTGATTCCAAGCTCTGTGAAATTGAAGTTTCCATTTATTATACGATTGCCTAAAGACTGATAAAGCAAATACAAAAAGCTCCAAAAAATTATGGGAATTAGAATTTTTGAGAATCTGCGCTTTAAAGCAACACCAATAGGTTCAATTCTTCCCAATAAAAATCTGCCGCTTATAAGTACAAAAATTGGAACGCTTATGCGGCAACAAGAATCAATAATGTAAAAAAAATCATACCGATTTGCTGCCAAACCTGTTTCTAAATAAGAATTCGAAGAATGCAGCAAAACTATACTGGTGGCACAAATAGTTCTTAAAGTATCGATTGAATAATTTCGCTCCATAAAAAATTTGAATCGCTATTTCGGTTACCTTTCAATCCCAACAAGGCAACATTACAAATAAATAAGAAAAACATGTCTTTGCAATAAGGTGAGTCAATTATATATTCTTTGCTAAGAAAAAAGGCCCAGACGTTCGTCTGAGCCTCATTTGTTAAGTTTAAAAAATTATTCTTTAAGAAGCTTTAAACTATACGATTTACCAGATGCATTTAAGCGAGCGATAAACAAAGTGCCGCTTAATGTGCTGATATCTGCTTTAAAGGTATAAGTTTTACCACCTTCTACACTTCCCTGGAATATATTCTGTAGTTTTCTGCCGCTTAAGTCGTAGATGTCCAGCACCACGTTCTTATGAGATTCTGCCAAAGTTACCATAAAGGTAGTTGAAGTTTTAGCAGGATTAGGATAAGCTGTTAGTACAGAAGAAGAAGTAGGGAGATTCTCTGAATTCACATCTAACATTGATAATCCCGACACTTCCCTAAACGCAAATGTGGAAGCGATTGAAGCACTGCTGCTGGTAACAGGAGACAAACGATTTCCTAAAATGGGACCTTCAAAAGTTCCGTCAGGCATTTTCCAGGCTATAGCTAAATGATCCGCACCAGTACTTTCTTTATGCAGAGTTTCGATATAATACCTGGCTCCTTTTAGTAAAAAGATAGAAGCTGATTTTTGAGTAAAAAAGCTAAACCATGACCGTGATGGAACAGGTGTGTTTAGGAAAGCGATTCGTTGTTTGTTAGCGGGATCGCTATTAGTACTTAAATACAGTTCACTCTGGTCATCGCTGGCGATATAAAAAGTATAATTTCCGGTAGCAGGAGCGCAAATATAACCGCGAACCCGTCCGCCATAATTATCGCCCATATTTGTGTATTCAAACTTGTTCAGTTGCGAGGTGATTGTAGGGTTGTTCGGATAATCGGGGTGGCTGGTTAAATTAGCGATATATCTGCCCGGGATATTTGCATAACCCTCAGCTGTAATATTACCCAGCGGAGAACAAGCTGTAACGGTAACCCTTAAAGTATCAGAAACTGCACTGTTGCCACTATTATCAAACGCTTTAGCGGTTACCAAATAATTTCCTGCTTCTATACCTGTACTGCTAAATACGTATGGAGGGATTGAATCTTGCGCAAACAGAACACCTGCAGTATAAAATTCAACTTTAGTGATACTTCCGTTCGCATCACTTGCCAG
Organism: Sphingobacteriaceae bacterium; assembly: GCA_031382725.1. Lineage (GTDB taxonomy): Bacteria > Bacteroidota > Bacteroidia > Sphingobacteriales > Sphingobacteriaceae > Paradesertivirga. Next base: position 8,381 of record JANMZB010000394.1, read on the forward strand.
GGCCTCTAGGGTAATCGGAGTGCCGGCATCAAATACTGAATTCTGTGCCGGGTTGATAATACTTACTGTTGGGAATTGCAAAACACTGTCTGCTCTAACAGAAAGGTTTTGAATTCTTCTGTCCAAATTCATCGGTTTATCCAAAATAGTATATGGAGCGATGCTATATCTTGCTTTAAAAAATTCAGCAAAAGCATCTTGTTCAGAGCCATTGTCGGTAAACGTAGCATTACCAGTTTTAGGTGCTCCAGGTACTACCAGATCCACCTTGTTAGCAAACGAAGGGTTAGCAGTAATAAACGAATTAAAAGGATAACCGTCACCACCTGTTAACAAAAAGGTTAGGGTAACTACTCTTATCGCTCTGGCCGGAGCTCCCTGTACAATACCGTCTTTTGCAATAATATCTAAGATATTATTGGCACTATCTATTATAACCGCGTTGCGAACTCTGCTTCCGGCAGGTAATGATGGGTTAAAACTGAACGACACACCACCAATCTGCGGGAATTGACCAGGAGTCACTCCCGGAGCGGTTGCGGCAACCCCATGATTTAATACCTGAAGTAATTGAGTTGCACTTACCGTTACTAATGAAAGACTGTTATTGAAACGTAAAGAATTTTCAACATCTAATTGTGAAATATCTCCTGTTTGCTTTCCAACTGTAAGGTTTTCTTGCGGAGGCAATTCTTCGTAAATGCCGGTTGTAGGATTTACTCTAACCTCACCGATTGATGTTCTGATACCACCACCATTTTTGATACCTACCAATACAGAAGGATCGTATTGTTTGGCAATAGTGATATTAGCATCATTAGATATATTTCCCAAATTGGTTTCCTGGGTTCTAACATCTGTTCTTCTTCCGTTAAGATACACGGTTGTTTTACCTAAGATGTTTCCATCTTTTGCAGCGATTACCGCGTTAACAGCATCAATTAGCGTTTTAACACGGGCAGCTTTTGTGCCGGCAGCAAAAGCAATTGCAGTACTACCGTGAAGAGCTGTTACCATGCTATCGGTTGTTGCGTAAACGCCGTTTATTGTTGAGTCGAGGCTATTAAGTTTCAATACCCCGTTCAAATCAAAATCTACAACTAAACGGCCAACGTACTTCCATTCCTGGTCAACGTTCACTACAAGGGCAGGCTCGCTATCGGCGTTTTGAGAAATTAAAGGATAGGTATCAACGGCAACATCACCAGCACGAAGCACATCGTTATTATCAGCAAGCAAGGTAGATGAACCTCCCGCGATAACAATATCCACTCCATGTAATAATCCAACCAATTGTTTCTCTAATGCAATTTGTTGTAAATGCGATGTTAGAATAATTTTGTTGATTCCGGTAGCTCTTAACTGATCGATGTAAGGTTGTAAATAGGTAGCAAGTTCTACCATGTTATTGGTTTTAGCACCTTTAACTTTTACTCCACCAACCGAGCTGATGGACTCTAATATTTGAGTGGTTGCTCCAACAACACCAATTCTCTCGCCGTTTACGGTGATTACGGTAGCCGGCGCAATTTTTCTACGTGGGGTAATAGCGGTAATAGTATCAGGTCTCAATAAATAAGCTGTGCTTGGCAGAATCTGATTAGTGAACAATGGTGCAAGTGCCGCGTCTCCGCTAAAATCGAGGTTAGCACTCAGGTAAGGAAATTGGGCACCCATCCATCTTTTATCCGATCCGCTGATTTCATATCCTACAATTTCGGCAACCACATTGGTTCCGGCATCAAATTCATGGTTACCTAAAGCTGAAGCATTGTATTTTAAAAGGTTCAATACCGAGATATCCATTCGGCCGATACTTGCTCTTAACGAATTGCTGGTACCCGCACCAAAATGTGAGTTATAAACACTTCTTAAGGTTGGATCGAGTGCTGTTCTATCGCCTGACGCGTTAAAGAACGGTCCCGGAATCCAGTTATCACCAGAAGATATTTTAATGGTATTTGGATATTGGCTTTCCAATTTCTCAAGCACAGCAGCAAAATTTGCCATGTTGTTTGATCCGCCTTCGCCATCTGAACTGTGTAATAACTGAAGCTTGAAAGCTGTAACGGGTGGTTGTAAATTCAAACCAATTAATAATGGATCGTGATCTGAAGAACGGAACGCATTGGGGCTGTAGGCAGACGCAGGGTTAAATTCCTGATTGTAATCTTTTGCAATGGGCTCGTCTGCGTTGATATGCCATTTAGCAGCTCCGCTAATTTTTGAACTTAATGAAGCGGTAGCCAGGGCATGATCTAAGGAACCGGACTGGCCATCAAAAACATACGAATAAGTATTTGGTAAAACGTTTACCAAACCTCCCGCTATCAAAATATCCATTGGATCTTCCTGCTCGTACGCATTATAATCTCCAACGGCAATTACATCCTCATCGGCAGATGATGTTTTAATAGAAGTAATAAAGTTAAGAAAAGCACTAGCCTGTAACTTACGAGAAGCATTGTAAGCTCCCTGTCCGTCGCCCTGGTCTAAATTATCTCCGGACGCACCTGTAGAACTTTTCGATTTAAAGTGAGTAACCATAGCGGTAAATTTCTCGCCATTGCTGTTTAACGTAAATGTTTGCGCAACCGGTGGGCGGTTATGAGCAGCATCCATATCCGCTATTGCTAAACCAACCGGAGTTACAACGCCTGGTTTATAAATAAAAGTCTGCTTAATTGCATCCGTACCCGGATTGCCATTCGCACCGGCAGCATCTAAAACGTAAGCGTAGGTTCCGCTGGCAGTAGCAGTATTTAAGCCGTTAACCAGATCTGCAACGGCAGAGGTTGCACCATCGCCATCATTTTCAATCTCAATTAAACCAACCACATCTGCATTTAATTGCTTAATTGCATTAATGATTTTGGTACGTTGTCTGTTAAACTCAACCAGGGTATTAGCACCTCTTGGGGTAGGGAAACCACCGCCGGAACCATCACCGTTAAAATAATTCAACACATTAAAACCTGCAACTTTAACATTTGCGGCACCAACTGTTGGTACAGCAGGGCGGGGCGCATAATTAAACGCCGGTGTCACAGTAGGTTGAATCCTGTATTTACTAAAAGCATAATCTAAAACTCCGGTAAGAGCTGTTAAAGTAGATCCGCTTCTAAGCGTACTATCCGCCGGATTTAAATAAGGAATAACCGCAGGGTTTTGAACCGAGCTGGCATCATCCAACAATATTCTTCTTCTGTTATTAAGATCTTGTTGAGCAGTAACTGCTGCCACATTACTTGTGCCAGAGCTGTTGGTACCCGAAGCAGGATTATCATTCGGATCTATAGAATTTGTCGGGTTAAATAATCGTCCGTCGGCTGATAAAGAAACCTCACCAAACCTACCCAATGTAAACGTTTCTGTTACTGTAAGTGATTGCGGGAATTTAACCAGCATGCCTTCAAATTTTTCCAGGTCTGCTACGGCAGCTACCGGAAGGTTAATGCTGACAGGTGTCATCAAGGTATTTCCTGAACTCAAAACAGTTAGGGAAGAAACATTTTTAAGTTCGGTAAGGGTAAAAAACTCTTCGACTAAACCTGTTATCCTAACATAGTCACCCACCTGCACATTAAATGTATCATTCAAAATAAAAATACCATCAGATGTTGAAGAATTTCCATCACCAACAGTATCCTGAATGTAAAAGCCTTTTAACTGTGTGCTTCCCTGAAAGTCAGCAGTAACTACACCTTCGGTTGTAACAGTAGTAGCAAGTAAGGGACTTGCGGTGCCGCTTCCTTGTATAGTATAAATAGGGGTTATGCTTCCGGTAACCGTTCCCTGAACGTTTAGGTTAGCAGAAACAGTTCCGCTAACATGAGTAATGATACCGTTATGCGATGTACCCGATGCAGGGCTGTATTTTGAATAAATGGTAACCGGTCCGGCATTAGCTGTAGCAGCAGTAATTATGATGCTTGCGCTATAAGGGCCGCCTGAAACCGCAGAAACTTCAAAATTAGCAGGTGCGGTGATCGTGATATCAGCACTAAGCAAGCTGGCGGTGAGTACGTAAGACTGAGTTGTGAATGTGTCTCCGGCAGGGATATTAAATGTTAACGATTGCGGATTTAATGCAATTGAAGGATTAACGGTACAGGAAGAGGTATGAGCACCTAAACCATTAAAAGTGTCGATCGCAAAACCATCAAAACCTACCGAAGGGTCAAAAACATCTCCGGTTGTAACATCGCCGGAGCAATTTGCGGCTTTTCTGCGTAGCGTATTATCTGCGGTAGAGGTAAGTCCCGTTCCCCATTCGGTTCCGGGATCAAAACCAACCTGTCCAATCGCGTCAACAATAGTTCCGCTGGCTCCACCTTTTTTTAGAACAATGGCATCATCGCCATTAAACCAGCTTGCTGTAGAAGTTTGGTTTGGAGTTACCGGTAAAATAGCGCTTGCCTGCGCAAGAATAAAAGTTCCGTTTGTGGAAACCGTTCCGGTTAACGGAATAGTTAAACCAGCGGTCGCGCTTCCGTTAAAATACATCTGAAGGACGTATTGTTCGGCTGTCAGGTCAATGGCTGCATTTGTTCCATTGTAAAATTCCAGCGCCTTGTTGTTGCTGCTTCCTTCAATATATTCGGAAATGAATAGGTTTGAAGGGCTTTGTCCATAGAGAGAGCTCCATGAGACGCATAGTAAGAAGAATGAGAGTTGTAGTAATCTTATCATAACCAAGTATTTAGTGGCAGATAAAATTAGGCAGCCTTAGATTAATAGATTGTTATGTTTCAGATAAGGAATAATTTTAACTCAGGTTATTGGGTTAATAGTTTATCCTTTTTAATGATTTCAGAGACGATTTGCTGTTTCGGTAAAGAGGGGTATTATAATAATGTTTAGATAATATAAAGCTAATGGGACAGCTCTACTTTTCTTTTTTTATTTATACACTTATGATGCGAGAATTATTAGTTGTTTTCCTGTTTATTAATTGTGCTATCGGATGTGCCCAATCGGGTCTTAAACAAAGTATTGGTATTCCGGTAAAAGGTTATAAAATGGTTTGGAATGACGAATTTGATGGTAAAAAATTGAATTCTCAAAAATGGAATCACCGAGGATTGGGTAAACGGGAAGACGCTTACATTACTACACAGGCAGTGAAATTAGATGGCAAAGGACATTTAGTTATTGAAGTTTCACGGAAAAATGATTCCGTACAAACCGGAATGATTTCTACTGAAAATATATTTAAAACTAAATATGGATATTTTGAATGCAGAGCCCGACTGGCACATGCTCCCGGTACTATTTCTGCTTTCTGGTTACAGTCGCCAAAAATAAATACTCCGAATGGAACACCTGAGGACGATGGTGTTGAAATTGATATTATGGAATATTTCCCTCATTCAATTATCGATAAGGTATACCATACCATACATTGGGGAGGCTATGGTGCTTCGCATAAAGTTGCCGGACCTGTATTTGGGAAGTTAACATCTACACCTGATGATTTCCATACGTTTGGCTTTGAGTGGACAGAAAACAGTTATACCACTTTTGTTGATGGTAAAAAGACATATTCAGGAGACGAATTGATTTCTCATGTTCAGGAATTTATTGTGTTAAGCCTTGGTGTGAATGAAAAAGCGGCTGGGCCATTAAAATTAAAAAAAACGTCCAATCAATTTATTATTGATTATGTGAGAGTTTATAAAAAGATAAAATAACTCTGGAAGACCGCGCGGATCATGTCAGGCAATTTCATAAAGAAAATTAAAATCTATTTATTTATACTTAAGTATTACCAGTATAAATTTTCTAACTACAATCGGAAAGCAAAATCTAAAGCAGTTTTAATTAATATCAAAAACTATCATTACAAAAGATATTTATACCTGTTTGTAAAGTTTTTGCATTTAGAAGGATATACCATCTATCTGAACCCGGATTTTATTTCTTTTTATGAACTAAGAAAAGATCAATACATATCTTTTCTTTTTAGGGAAAAAATTATAAACCTTAATAGACCTCCGGATAACCTAAAAGTTATCCTTATTGATGATGCTGTACTTAGCGCCGATTATTTTTCGGAGCATGACGCATTTGAATCAGAGCAGAATTCTTATTTCGTTCCTATGCAGCAACACCCATTAATGTATCACACTGGTTGGTGGAACGAACCAATTAAAAAAGTGCGCAGAAAGAAGTCGTTATTTATGGCCGGTAATTTTGATGAAACCGTATATGCGCCTATTGAGAAAGACGGCGTTTTTAAAACCATGTCGAGGCTTAAAGTTTATTCCTTTTTAAATGATTTGCAGTTACTCTATCCGATAAACAGTATGAACGATTTAAGATCGTTTATAGAAGATGATAATATTGATAATAAAGTAATATTGATTAACAGGCTAAAAGCAAATGTACCCATGAATGAGTTGCGGCACATTCTTGGCCAATTTGATTTTTACTTTGCTCTGCCGGGTGTAGTGATGCCTTTTAGCCACAATATTATTGAAGCCATGTCTGCAGCCTGTGTCCCTTTTATTCAGGAAGAATACGCTCAACTCTTTAAACCGCCACTTTATAATGGTAAACAGGCAATTACTTTTACAGATAATAATGATCTTGAAAGCAGGCTGAATTATTTATTTAGCCTTAGCAAAGAACAGATCGGTACAATGCGTAACGAAGTGGGTAAATATTATACCAACTATTTAACACCGAGCAAAGTGGTCGCAAGTATCGAAAGAATAAATTTCAATAAAATTTATCTCCAGGCAGAACATCATAGTGTGGATTTGTTGAAAGGGGGTTTGAATAAAACTCTGTAGGCTAACAAACACCTGGCAACTGTAACCATAGCTTACTTATCCCTACTCTGCTGCCATTCTCAATTTAATTTTCATCCTTTCTTTTAAATGGTTGTAGATTATTTCACATTTATTTAATGCTTAGTTAATAAATGTTCAATTTATTTGATTGTACATCAGCATCTTGAAATTGTAATGTTTCTAGAAGTGAGTTTCATACCTATTACACCTATTTCTATTAAATTAATTCCTTCTATGAAATAATAGTTATTGCACACATACCTAATTCAACCTAAATGAATCACATACTTTTAAAAGTTACCTGTACAATTTTATTTATTTTCTTTAACTTTTGCGGTATTTCTGCTCAGGAACTTTCCTTTAGCTACGATGCGGCAGGCAACCAGATTGTCCGCCAGTGGATCTGTGTAAACTGCCCTACAGGCCAAGCCGCCGCTCTGCCTTCCGGAGAGCTTATAGCCTTAGACAAAGCTTTGCTTGGCCCAGAAGCAGATGCCGCATCAACGGCCACACGATCTCTTAAAGCCTACCCCAACCCGGTAACCGAAAACCTCCGGGTAGAGTGGTCGGCAAGCGAGGGTGTCTTTATAAAATCGCTGGAAGTTTTCTCCTTAAACGGAACTCGCCTGTTTAATGAAACGTACCGAAATGGCCACAACGATGCCAGTATTTCTTTTCTTAGAATGATTCCCGGAGTGTACGTATTGCGGGCCATCTACTCCGACGGGAAGAAAGAAAATGTAAAAATTATTAAGCAATAAAAACCTCTAATCTTACTCACAAGTAGTTGTCCTATGAATAAAAACCTATTTCTTTTTTGCTGTTTATTAATACTCGCAGCAGGTAAGACATTTTCACAAGAAGATAAGAATACGCACACAGACACTTCCAAATTTCGTATTATAAACGGGTTAACGATTCCAAAAGCATTAAAGATAGCTGATAGTGCAACAATCTTCTCCGGAAAGATAATTAAACTAAAAACGGGGAATTTAAAGCCCCTAGAAACAAAGGAAAAAAATAAGGCACAATCAAGTAATAGAATCTCTTCAGTTCAATCTGTGAGTAGCCAAACATTTAGTACGTCAAGCGCAACGGACGCTGGTAGAACAATGGCAAATATTGACGTAACAGGAACTGGAGCACTTACTTACACTGTTCCTATTGCTATACCTCCAGGAATTGGTGGCGTTACTCCGCAAATTGCGTTAACCTACAATAGCCAGGGTGGAAGCGGAATTGCCGGATACGGCTGGAATATTGCAGGACTATCCAGTATCACCAGGATTCCATCGACTAAATTCCACGATAATAAGATAAGCGGAGTGAATTTTGATTCCGACGACCGCTTTGCGCTTGACGGCCAGAGACTTATTTTGAAAAGTGGAGTTTATGGAGGTGACGGTGCTGAATATCAGACTGAAAATTATTCGAATTTAAAAATTATCTCAAAGGGTGTATCCAGCTATGGAGCTACTTATGGGCCGGCTTATTTTGAAGTGTATTATCCGGATGGCTCAAAATCGTTTTATGGTTATAATTCGGATTCAAAAACACAAACTGATTTTGCGTTAAGTTATTCGGAGAATGCTTTGGGGATTCGTATAAACTTTACTTATAATTTGAATGATAATGTACTTACAATTCAACAAGTTGGTTTTGGATCAAAAGGTACTCTTACACCTGTTAACAAGGTTGAATTTGTTTATACAGACCGCATTCGAAAAGATTTCAGTAAGGCTACAGCGGTACTTTTTACTCAAACCAAAATTCTCAAAACAATTTTAGTCACTTCGAGCACTATGCCTTACCGGCGGTATGAATTGACTCACGATTATCTCCCGGTAATTTACCACGAACGTCTTAAACAATTACAAGAATTTAATGGCAACGGCAATTCATTTGAGCCTATCATTTTTAATTATAATAATACCAGTGATTCTGTACGTGTCTCTCCAATGACCCTCGATGCCGACGGTATATCCAAGGCTAATTATGGTGTAGTAACAGCTGACTTTACAGGTGATGGTACACTTGACTTCATCTTATATCCTGCCACAAAAGACAAAGTCACGCCATTTATGGATCCTACTGCTGATGCATACAATACCCAATATGCCACTAGCTATACAACAGGTGCATTCAAAGAGATCTTTCCCATTTCATATTTGACCAGTACGAATAAGCTTGCATCTGGTCAAGGATTTGTATTGGTGAAAGAGTGGAGTAACACTTCTATTAAATTTGAGGTGAAATCTACAGGCATTTCTTCCCCTCTTTTAAATCAATACGAAAAAATTTGGACAAACGCGGGTACAAACCCTTATTATTCAAATTGCACTAACACCTCGTCCCTAGGTGCCAAGATCGAGAAAAATTTTCTTTCAGGTGATTTTGACGGTGATGGGCTTACTGACATTATCGCAATTAATAAACCTTATTATAAAGACCGAGTTGAATATTTTATGCCTTGCTCCTCTGGGCAATGTTGCACAACTCAAACCTACAATCAGGAGGCCAGATCAGAAGTACATTTGGTTAATTTAAATCGCTCTACTACCACTGGATTTGTACAGCTAACAGGCTATCTTGAGACACCCTGGACAGATGGCAACAAGTTTCACACCGGTGATTTCAATGGTGATGGAAAAACAGATATCCTGCACATCACTCCCGGTATGATGTACATTTACGGGCTTACTGAAGCTAATGGCTTAAGATTATTGTGGAAAAGTCCGAATAGCAGAATTTCCCAATCATGGCCTTCCTGGGTAGCAGATTACAATGGTGATGGAAAGACAGATATTATGTTTCCAACCATTTATACCCACACCTCTACTGGAGATAACCTATTTGCTTTATTTATGTCTAATGGCAAACAGTTTGACAAAGCAGAAAAAATATATCCTTTTGGTATGGCAGAGCCTACATATGATTGGACATTCAATTCTTACAGGGAATTTACACTTATTCCAAATGATATCAACAGAGATGGGATCACTGATATAATTCGTTTAGAAACAACTACATATAATGATGGTAATGGTCATATAACAATTGGGGTGTTCCATAACATAGGAATGTCTTCAACTGTAAATGCTCCCCAATTCCATTATTCTGGTTATCATTACTCGAGGGAGCAAAAGCTGGGCCACCTACCTATTCCAATCCTTCTAAATAGCGACAAACCTAATCATAACATGGAATTTGGCTTGATAAGTGACAAAATACTCGATATTTTTGAGTCGCAGAGAGACGTGAAAGAAGAAGTTGCAATAAAATCTATAAGTCAGAATGGGTTAGTTTATAATGCCGATTACAAATTTTTAACCGGAACTGCATTTAATCCAGAGATCTCGCTGTATCGACAGGAAAGTAATCAAGTCTATCCTTATATCGATATTGAAAATGCACCTGGATTTAAAGTGGTAAGTAAATTAAACCGAGTATTCAACAATGTTCAAACGCAACAAATTTTTGCTTACCGAGGTGCGGTAAGCAATACACAGGGCTTAGGGTTTCAGGGTTTTAGTAAGACAATTAAAAGCAACTGGCATATTAATTATTCAGACAATAACAGGATTTTTAATATCAGCATAAACGATCCGCATCTTAGAGGAGCAGCCATAAACACTCTTACTACTAAAAATCCATTTGTGACAGATTCTGGTCAGGGTAGTAATATAACTGATTATATTACTTCATCAACCTATACCTATAGCACCCAATTATTGGCTGATAAGCAATTTATAAATGTCCCGACATTGGTTAGTGTAAATGATAAACTTAGCGGAACTACTACCACACAAACTTATTCTTATGATAGTTTTTATAATGTAACTAAACAGATCAGCAGTTTTTCGGCTGCAGGCACTAAAACTGTTGATATCACGTATGATAATAATCCGGCTGGGGGCTATATTGGTCGGCCATTAACAAAAAAGACTACGCATACAAACGCTATTGATAGTTACGGTACCGAAGAGCAGTATTCCTACACCGGGTAT
>JANMZB010000657.1:0-3377 GCA_031382725.1 Sphingobacteriaceae bacterium
CCTAATTGTTCATGGAAATGGATATATGGGGTGCTTGTTATGGTAGTGAAAGCAGTTTCCGTTAACATTGGAAGTATATCAACACCAAAAAGACGACCTGATCCATTTGGAAAAACTTTATCAAAAGTCATTTTCTGGTCACTGAATGTAAGTTGAATTAAGCCAGCATGGCTACTTAGCTCTACATATGGGTTAATGATTGCTTTGGTAAGTGAAAATAAATTTAGCCAAAGATCTGGAACATAGAGGACATCGAGAAGAATGATTTCAAAACTTCTTCCTTGCTTTTGCATGACGGTTCCTCTGTATTTTACTTTAGAAACACTAAATATTTTCTCATTATTACCAACTGTTACTTCTGTTTTGCAAGGTACCAGATCGAACATTCCTTTGTTGGAATATCGCATGTGACATGTTGCTCCTGAGTCGCCAATAAAAGTATTTTCATTCATCTCTGCTGATTCTGGAGATGTTGCAAGAAGTTCTTTACAATAGTTACAGGATGCAATTAAAATCATTGCGGCTTTATCTGAGTCTGGATTCGTTGAAGTGTTGGTTGTTTCTTCTGCTTTGCGCTTTTCAATTGCTTTCTTTTTGAAACAATTTGCTTCAGTATGATTGGCTTTCTTACAGAAATTGCAAATTACTTTATTTTTATCTACGATAGGTACCGCTTTGTCTTTTCCATCGTTTAAATTTTTAGGACCTTTATAGAATCCTGGACGTTTGTTTGCGTTCCTCGGATGATCCCAACAATCAACGGATTTATGACCTCTTTTACCATATAAGTTACAATTTGATTTCACTTGTGTATTATATGCACCTAACATTGTTTCATTATTATTTTGGTCTCCTCGGCCACCACCACGTCCTCGTCCTTGGTTTGCATGCCCATGATTTAGTCCATTGTTCTTTAGCAACTCATTTTGACTGTAAAGATGGCGTAAATCAGCTTGTAACTCGGGAAGTGTGATTGTAATTTTTCGTTGAAGGTCTCTTTTAATAATGGCAATGGTCATTTGTTAGATAGGAGGAGTTATATTATACAGTATTTGAGAGATCATCTGCTCATCTGTAATTGTAAAGTTATGATCCAAAAGTAATTGTGTTCTAAAATGCTGTAATGTTGAAAACCACTCATCCGGATTTGTATTTTGATTTGTCAAAGTGCAGTGATTGAAGGCTTGTTCAAGTGCATGTTTTTGTGCGGCACTTATGGGTTTATAGATCGTTTTTAGATTCTCCCAAGCAATGTATGCATCTCCATCTGAATTGTAAAGTGCACCAAAACTGACATCATCATTTTGTTTAAAAGCAAGAGATAGATATGTGTTTGCATTGTCATTAGCTTTACGTAGTCTAGAACTTCAGTGGGTGAGGGGGCTATTTCAGTTCCCAATAAAATTGTCTTAAAACCTATAACTTGGGCTACCATTAGAAACTTAAAAGCCCATCTTTCATAATCAATATGTTTACCTGAAAACCATACTGATTTTACTTGAAGGAAACCACCGTTATCATCTGTCATCTTTGCTTGTTCCTCTCCTGTTTTGAATTAAGAGTCCAATTCGAGTGTTTTACGTAGTAGTTTAACTTTAATTTATATATCGACTGAAAGTTATTGTACTTAGTACTGTATCGTACTCAAAATTAATTGGAAATTAATTGATTGACAAAACCCGGTAGTAATCCTTCTACTTCTGCAGTATTGCGGTATTTCGGGTGGAAAGGGACAGTATGGTCACGGTAGGTGATCGTTGGTACAGTACGATGTGGATTATACTCTTCGTTTATGTATTGTTGATGGTAGTAATACGGGTAACGGTCTGATACAATAGTAGTAGGTGCTCTAGTAGCTATCGTACGTACCTGCCAGTATTCTTGTTCGTGTGTTGTACAATCTTGTACTGTAACTTGGTACTCCTTTTTCAGATGTTCGGTACCACGTAGTAGACTAGGAGATCCACCGTAGGCCAGTAACAACTTGAATGTAACGTTTTGTACTTGTTGACGAGTAGCTGCGTCACGGTTTATTAGTTCTTGCAGCCTGTCAAAGTATCTCTCAATCGTTATTTCGTTTAATAGCCTTTTGCGTAGGATTCCTGCGTTATCGATGTCTTGATATTTTTGGAAGTCTCGATAATGTTGGTCGTGCCAGCCTTCCTTAAAAACGTTACCGTCTACGTCTGGTGGGTAGACTGATACGTTGTCGTATTCAAAGTCGTAGATGACTTGACGTCTTGTGGATACTTTAGTATTACGTAGACGATGAATGTACGGAAATAGATTTGGCTGTGGATGTTCCACGTAGGCTTTTGGTACGTAAGTGATTTGTTCTAGGAACTGTACTGTATCCTGTATATGATAGTAGTGTGGACACTCTCGTTTCCAACACTGCCAAGATCGACTTACTGGTTCTGTACCAGGTAACAGTAGGTTTTTACGACAGGGCTTTGTACACCATATACAGTGACAAAGAGGCTCTTCTTCTTCGTCTGTATATTCTGGTAGTCTTCTTACGTCGAGTACCTTGTCTACCTTGTCTTTGTCTATTAAATTCAGTTCCTTTAAGGGCTTGTAGCCAAACAGTACTCGTCTTACGTCGATCGTTAACTCTTGAGCAAAATATCGTACTTCTCTGATGTGGATCACCAATGGTACGTCAGGTTCCATGTGAAAACGCTTTGACAGTAGTACTTGTACACTTGCTGCTACGTGATCGTTATTTTTGTCGGAAACGTCTTTAAAACAGCTTTGATTGTTGCTGTTAGCGTTCTCGAACGGTTTTTCTTGTTACAACAGTCACTCTTGACGTGTATTTTATCGGTTTCCGTAATGAACAATCAACCGATGGCCGGTATTCTTCGTTGCTTCTTTACGATGTAGTACTGTAATACTGTATTGGTTAACAGCAATTGATTATTACTTGTACTTTTCCCCGAATTCGTAACAGACCGTACGGTTTTTGCTTTACTCGTTACGTGGCTGTTCGTAGTTACTTCAGTGCGCCGGTTCCTTGTTACGCCGGTCTCCTGGTTCTCTTGGTACGGTAAGTCTTTCTCGTTTGGAGTTTGACCGATTACCGTTTCTTGTAGTACTCTCCTGTATAACCCGTTGCTCAAAGTATCGTATCGTCTACCGAATCCGCTGTTGATCTCGTTGTATCCCGCTTGATTTCTTGTTAGTACGTACGAGGGTTCTGGCCGTCGTGGGTGTAAGGTTAAAAGTATCTTGATGAAACAATGGTAATTTGAACCTCTGTTTCTCTGCTTGTAACTGTCCGTTTTGGATAGTTCTTTTTGCTCTGTAATCGTCTTGATAACGATTATTCGACTCTGTCCTTCCTTTCTACTTTCAAACAATTGTCGATCGATGTA
>JANMZB010000434.1:0-1546 GCA_031382725.1 Sphingobacteriaceae bacterium
TCGCAACGGGGGTTATTTGTTTTTCTTTCTTCTTTGTTGGCGCACCTGTTTGGCAGGGACGATTCGACGATACTCTTATATCGTCGCTTTTGTTTAGGTTCTCTGACCTACTGTTTATAGAAGTTAAGCTACTGTAGACTGTACTTTAGTGGCTTATTCTAGCGTGGATACTCCTTGTATCTAACGACTTACGTAATTCGGAACGAAACCTTGGGCTCAGGAGGTTCGTCTACGCCAATAATAGTGACTATACACGTATAATTGTTTATATGGTTTGGTATATTTTACTGCTTGGGGAACTTGTTTTCAAGAGTGCACGACTGATGATATACTTGACTCTACGAGTATGTCTGATCGGTTATGATGTTCTTTTAACAATTCTTCCAAGAAAACGTGTTTCTGTTTTAGATTCTCCGATTCTTATCAATTGAAACTGCTTTTATTCCGACAATGGGTGAATATAAAACTAACGTTGATTCAAATTACCGTACCGCCAGCGTAGAACTGTAGAAGGTACTAGAGTTGATATCTTACTCGCAAAGTACCGGCGTAACAAGACTGTTAATCTTATAGGAGCTTATGTTCACTACTACTAGTCTACCTGTGTAGATAATGTACGTGAATGTGGCTACTGAGAACTATGCTTTTGCTACAGGTCTGTAATAATTACGGTGACTAATTTATCTATGTCCGGGAAACTACTCTAAGTTTATACTATAATGTGTAACTTTATACGCATTACTAATATCAGGGTGTTAAATATAGTGTGCAAATACTGGGTGACTTTCCTTCCGGTCATCCGTTGGGGTTCTTTCCTAGTATCGGAGTATCTGGTACAACGCACGATATTAGGATATCTCCATATCATAATATTATACCTAGTACTAAACGTCATACGCGTACTGCGTTCCGGTACCGTAGTATTATTCGTACCGACTTACCGTATACCGTAGGGGTATCGTGCACTGCCCTTGTATTGACCCGGATTCTACTCATTACTCCCCTTAGTGTAGTACTTCCACGATACCAGGTTTGGATCGAGGGAGACTATCTACTCCTAGGTAGGTTCATTCGCTGGTGCGGGGGGAGGACTTGGCTCCCGAGCATCTCTGACCCTAGGCCTGTGATTCCGGGTTCCCATGGTGTCGGGTCCAAGATATATCCCCTAGGCAGTTCAGAATACCCGCCTTGGAACGTCATATACAATCGGCGAATAAAGTACATGTAAATTATCGTGTATGGGATATTCTCCCTACGTCGCTAGTCATGGAGTTCAACTGAGTCACCGTATCAAGGCAGTCATAATTTGCGTCGCTTCCGCTGTGCCGTTGCCTGGCCCGGAGTGGCTTCATCGTCCGTGGCTTCCGCTTCAACCGTTTCTGTACCCGGGGTACGATCTCCAGTAATGGCTTCCGGCTTGCGGTCATCGTCGCTCGATGCCGCACCGTTTGGATCCTGGGAAGGGAGTGGTGAACCACCCTCGTCAATAACGATTGGGTACGGTTGCTCTTCCCCTCGCTGACACCTTGGACTCGGTTCATCTGGG
>JANMZB010000441.1:0-3667 GCA_031382725.1 Sphingobacteriaceae bacterium
GCCATGGCATTGATGGTGAAATCGCGACGTTTTTGGTCGTCGTCAAGTGTGCCGTCTTCAACAATCGGTTTCCTGAATCACTTCGGTAAGATTCTTTACGTGCTCCAACAAACTCAATTTCAAGATCCTGAAACCTAAGCATCGCAGTGCCAAAGTTCTTGAAAACTGCAACTTCACTTTTTAATGTCTTGCCGGCTTCTTCGGCAAAGTTTACACCGTTGCCTAAAACCAAAATATCGATGTCCTTCGATGGGCGATTCAGGAAAATATCGCGCACAAAACCTCCAATTACATACACGTCGGTATTTGTTTTATCCGCTAAAGCGCCTAGTTTTTTAAAAACCGTATGTCGAAGGTGTGATTCCATTGACTTTTCGGATAACCGAAATCTGAATGAGGAGCGAAATTAATTATTTAACGTGAGTTTTGGGTCTTTTAACGGAAGTACTTTTGTTGTTCTGTTATGCCCTGGCCGGGGGTGCTTCTTTCTTTTCCTTGGAGTGGCTGTTGCACAACTAACAATTGTGAATAAGACTTGATTGTTGAGTTTTTGGATGAGTGTTAACTTGAGGCATGCAAGGAAGAAAGAATTATCAGGAGAAGCTATTTGTCACTTTTCAGCTTTCCAACTATGTGCCACAAGAGAATTTCTATAGACAATTATCAGAGCGTCTTGATTTGAGCTTTTTATATCGAACAACGGCTGATTATTATGGTTCAGAAGGTCAAAGAAGCATTGATCCGGTGGTGTTTATGAAACTGATGCTGGTAGGCTATTTTGAAAACATCAATAGCGACAGGCGAATTGTTGAAACCTCCCGCCTGCGTCTGGATATTCTCTACTTTATAGGTTATGATATAGACGAGGATCTCCCCTGGCACAGCACCTTGAGCAGAACACGCCAGTTATATAGCGAACATATCTTTACCGATTTGTTCAAACGTGTATTAAAGCAATGCATTCATTTGGGAATGGTTTCCGGACGAAGGCAGGCTATCGATGGATTTTTTGTAAAGGCCAATGCATCCCTTGATAGTGTAGTTGAAAAGGAAGTAATGGAAGATGCTGATCTTTACAGTAAGGAATTAACAGACAATGAAGAGGAAAAACCAGCTACAGTAAAAAAGCTGACATCGGAACCAAAAGAAGCTCATTCAGACCTTAAACCTAAAAAGAATCCCGGTAACGATACTCATTATAGTCCTTCAGATCCCGATGCCCGGATGTCGGTTAAGCCAGGTAAAGCCACGGCTTTAAATTACTTGGGACAGGTGAGCGTAGATACTGCCTCTCATACCATTACTCACATTCAAGCCTTTACAGCAGACAAACGAGATAGCGAATGCCTGACTGCTATGCTATTAAGGACAAAGAATAATCTTCTTGAAAACGAGTTGCAACTTCAGGAAATCATTGCCGATAAAGGGTATAGTAGTGCAGATGCATTAAAAGTACTTGAAGCCAACAAAATAAGCGGATATATCCCAAACAGTGATCAGTTTAATTATGAAAGGCAAGGTTTTACCTATCATCTTGAGGGAGATTATTACGAGTGTACTCATGGTATCAAAGTCCCTTACATGGGGACCCATTTAATGGCAGGCTACTGGATGAAAGAATACAGAAGAGGTGGAACCAGTAATTGGAACACTGGTGAATTATCTTGGAATAAAACGGGTCAATGTAAAAGGTTTGAGTCAGGCTAATAAATGTCTCACTCTTGCAGCAATAGCATACAACTTAAAGAAGATGCTGAAACACACATCAAGAAACATTGAAGAAGCTGCTCAAAGGTGGTTTAAAGACTTGAAGATGCTATTTCAACATCAATGCCCTATTCTAAATGTTATTATTGAAATTCACTAATAAGCAAGATATATTCTAAACGGGTTAAAACAACATGGAGAAATAATATGGTTGCGTAACAGCCACTCAAGGAAAAGAAAGAAGCCGGCCAGGGCATACAGAAATCACAAAAACACTTCGATTAAAAAGACCCAAAACTCACGTTAGTATTAATTTAAAAGTCAAAAAAACGTACTTTAAACAGAAAAAGCGAATCGGATGATTCGCTTTTTCTGTTTGGCACATTGCCATCATAAATATATTAAGCAGTTTGTGTAGCTAAAGCCTCTGGCTTTTTACGGTTACGCATATACACTACTAATCCCGCAAAGGCAATTATCAATGCAATTGGTATAACCAAGGTTGCTTGAATTACATGCGGACCAGCTGCGGTAGTAGCCTGAGCATATTGAGTTGCCATTTCACTTCCAGGAGCAGAGCCCGCGTATGCTGCAACATCGGCACCAGAAGGTAATTGTTTAATAATTAAATTATCGTAGAAACCACCCATGAAATAGGTATATACAGCAACAGAAAACATACCGGCACCACCCATCACGTTTAAACCCAATGCACCAGTTTTTGGTAAGTTTTCTGCTACAAAACCAAGCATAGTTGGCCAAAAATAACAAACGCCAATACCAAAAATTAAAGCGGCTACAAACACCGAGTTTCCGGTTAATGTACTAAGCAGATACAATCCCAAAGCAGCAAGTATTGCAGAGAACAACAATACCCCTTGTGGAGAAAAACGATGTACAACCGGTTCAGCAAAACCACGTCCTAAAACCATAATTCCGGTGGTAGTGGTTAGTATTAAAAGAGCATTATCAGTAACATTTTGCAATAACACACCAATCCATTGTCCGGTAAATAACTCGGTAATAGCGGTACCCAGCATACAAATGAACATGAATATGAATAGTGGAGATAAGATAGATTTATACATTGTAGCGGTAGAAATACCTGCTGCTACACGCTCCGTTACCGGAAAATCTAACTTAGAGAATAGATAGCCATATATTACTGTAGGTATAATCATTACTCCTACTTGTACCTTCCAGTCGAGCCCGATAGCACTTAAGCCTAAAACAACCAGTGTACCAATTACAATTCCGCCAGGGAACCACAAATGGAAGTGATTAAGTTTTGTTGTTTTATTTTCAGGATACAAAGCTGTAACCAATGGATTACAAGCAGCTTCTACAGTTCCGTTAGCAATTCCAACCAGTAAAGTTGATAAAAATAATGTCCAGTAGCCTTGGGCAAAAATTGTTAGAAGAATACCAAGCAAATGCAGAATAAAAGCTAACACCAATAAACGCTTCATCCCAATAACATCAACTATCATCCCACCTATTACTGTTGCCAGAGGAAAACCCCAAAATGCTGAAGCTGTAATAACTGCGAGTTGCGAAGTGGTTAATTGAAAATCGACACCTAATTTAGCTAGAATACCAGCACGAATACCAAAGGAAAGAGAAGTTACCAAGAGAGCCAGACAGCTCGCCCAAAATAGTTTACTACGGTTAATGGATTGCATAATTATTTATATGGTTTAGTTATATTGATTTATAAAACTATTAATATTATTTCCAAAGCAAAATAAAAATTCTTAAAAAGGGCATTAATTGTAGTAAAAGGCTTATTACATTCATTAATAATAAATTTTTATACATAATTTTGAATGTTTTAACTACTTCTTTTGAAGGTTACAAAACTCAAATGCCAATTACCTAAAGTATAAGGCATCCGATTAATCGTAAAAAACCACACAAAATATACTATATATTAGATGAAAAGAAAGATTGCCCAGGTTCT
>JANMZB010000470.1:0-1615 GCA_031382725.1 Sphingobacteriaceae bacterium
CAGGGTACTTTCTGCGGATGGTTTGGAAGTAATTATCGACTTATCTGTATTATTCAGAGTGAAAGCCAGTTCGGCACCTATCATCCTCCGTGAGATTGGAACAGATTATCTTGAAAAAATCGTACGCCCGGTTTCCCGGACCGCTATAAGAGATAATGCAGTGTCATACGATGCGGTTGCATTATATTCAAGCAAAAGAGATGAATTTCAGTCGCGCATATTTGAAACAATCAACAAAAGTTTTGCTAAAAGAGGTTTAGAACTGGAGCAATTACTTGTTCGGAACATCACACTTCCCGCATCGGTAAAAGCAAGCATCGAATCTAAAATTAATGCCGAGCAAGATGCACAAAAAATGACGTTTGTGCTTCAGAAGGAAAGACAGGAAGCCGAGCGGAAGCGTGTAGAGGCGCAAGGAATTGCAGATTACCAAAGGATATTATCTACCGGATTAAGCGACAGGCAATTACAGTATGAAACCATTCTGGCTCAAAAAGAAATTGCAAAATCGCCAAATACCAAAGTTATTATTATGGGCAATGGAAAAACTGCTCCGATAATTCTTGGAAATAATTAGTTATTCGCTAATAAGATCATTCGAATAAATTAATTCTGCCGGCACAACATTAGAAAATTCCAGGTACTCATAACAAATGTAAATGCTTAAACGAGGGTTAAGTATTGTAATTTCTTTAGTTTCGGTATTGTAATAAAATTGATTATTTCCAGTGAAGCGTTCGTTATGGCCCAGCTTAATTTCGGCATTCAACTCTTCTAAAGAATTGTAACGCTTAAAATTGCGTTTTCTACCGTGGCGTTTATATAAGATATACATAAATTGATAACACCATTTTTGAACATCTTTCATAAGAAAATAAAAATCAGGTATTTAACTTCTTAAAGTGATTAATACCTGTTGTTTTTGAATTCATTCAACGATTCTTACGTTCGGGTGTTATACAATAAAAAACACTATATGCATATCGAACTAGCACCCAAGTACGGCCCACCATTAGAAAATCTCATATCCAAATTAGGTTTGGTGGCACATTTAATAAACTCGTTTAATGCTAGCGGTGAAACTGTTACCTTATCTGCAAGTAAAGAAGTACTCGAAAAAATCTTAACAGCAAGTCAGGAAGATTATGAATCAAACGATGTGCTATCAGCTGAACATGCTTTAGTTACGTTGGAAGGTTTAAAATCAATCATTAGAGATCATCTTGACGACCGGTTAAAGTAGATTACTCATTATAGCTTGTTGAACATTCCTATTAAATCAAAGTTTTTCATGCATTCACACATAAATATTTAATTTAGGGCCTTTAAGTAAAAAATATGATCATAATTGCAGACGGAGGGTCTACTAAAACTAACTGGTGTCTTTTAGACGATGAAGGCAAAAAAATATACTTTAATACAGAAGGTTACAATCCTTACTTTGTAAATGAAGCTTATATCACTGATTCATTAAGAAAAAATCTGCCTGAAGATTTACAATACGACAAAATTACAGAGGTGAATTTTTATGGTGCTGGAGTGCATAATGAATCAGTGATATAAGCTTCATTTACAAAGTAAGGATTGTAACCTTCTGTATTAAAGTATATTTTTT
>JANMZB010000507.1:0-16304 GCA_031382725.1 Sphingobacteriaceae bacterium
CAAACTTATGTAATTTTGTAACGTGGTCCCAATTATCTGTTGCATGTACGGAAACTGGCTATGATGAGGGAGGATATTTGGTTGAATGTTTTAGATGTCAATATGGGGTTTCACAATAGCTAACCGTGTTTTTAACGCAGAGTCCTCTGAGCAAAACCCTGTCAGTACCGAAATGTAACTTATGTGTTTCAAAATTATGCAATTTGTAGAGCGTTCCCAATTATCTGTTGAAGATAGGTAAACCGTCCACAACCAATAATCCCTTCACGAAATATCGGAGCAATGAGATCATAACTACAGCGCCTAATTTCTTGCAAACTAGCTTCAGTCAGGACTATTTCAGGTCAATAAATATGAGCTTGAATTACAATTTTGGAAAACTGAACGATTCGGTGAAAAAGACGAAGAGAAATATAAAGAACGATGATCTTTCTAACTAGATCAATCTGCCTTATAGATTCTGATGGGTGGCAATTAGTTTATTGCTTGGAACAAACTTTAATAAACGCGGGCACTATTAATGGTGCCTGCGTTACTTCGCTTTTGCGTGTTTATTAGTAAGGCTTGATAAGCATTACTAATACAGATTGGACTATTTTAGAAGCTCTCTTAGCCGCAATTATTTCTCCAGTGATTTTATATACCGCGCAATCTTTTCAGCATCTGCCTTTGGCACATTCGGCATTGGAGGCATTGGGGTCGCGAAATCAGGCCAGTTCTCCGGTTTTGGATTATGAATTAGCTTCACAATTTCATCAACCGAGTACTTACGCTTAGCAACTTCTACATAAGCCGGACCTACCTGCCTTGTGGTAGCATTATGGCAAGCCAGGCAAGTATATTTCTGCAATAAGGGTTTTACCGAAGCAAAGGTTACAACCTCTTTTTTTGGAGAGGCAGCTACTTTGTTAGTCGTCGAACTTGCAGCTTCAGGATTATCACTTTCAGCTTTAGCTTGATTACTTTTTACAGGAGCTTTTTTTACTTGCGCTGCTGCGGGTTTTCCGATTGTGGAATTCCTGGTACTCACTTCCGTCAGAGAAAGCTTGGGCCCTTCCGGGATACTGTTTAAAGTATAATAAGCCATTGGATGCACCAATGAAAAAGATGATTCAGTATCGCGCAAGCCTTCCAAATTAATACTATGAATATAATGCGGGCGAAGATTTCCGACAATAATTCTTGCTTTCATACCGTCGGCAGATACTTTTACACCTTTTACAGGACAAGTTTTTTTGTCTACCGGAGGGCTACCGTAAACAGCATGATATTTATAAATAAAGCTTTCTACTTCGTAGGATGCGAGGTCCTCAGCAAACTTCTTATTTACCGGTTTGGTGAACTCGATTTCGAAACCGTCAGGCATTGCTTTAACAGTACGCATCTCAAAAGGCATTTGTCCGTTCCATACTAAACGCTGCAGTCCTTCGGATGCTTCTCCTGCTGAACCCCAGCCGCGACTGGTTTCTCCTGCTATCAGCGAACCATCTTTGGCCCAGGCCAGGCGAACAATACCTGATTGAAACCCGCTGCGAAATGGCCAGGCAGAACCCTGGTATTCCCCATTTACTTTTTCCATAAAAACGCGACTAATCATACTCTGACCCTGGTCGCCTACCAAAAGTTGGCCAGCAAATGGGCCAAATGCACCTTCTGGAATCTTAACTATTTCCGAATTTGATATACCCAGGATACCATGCGGCAACCAAACCGCCGGAGTCTGAAGCTCCGGAAAATGCTTTTTCATCTCAAAAGCGGTGGTTAACTTTTCGTTTATGATATTTTTTGGCATCTCCGGTTTGCCATCTTCATCAAATTCCACACGGGGATTGTTTCTCGCGTAGACGTCCTCTTGTCTTAACTTAATAGGCGAATTCGGATGATTTGCCCATTTTAAACTTTCGGGATGGCCTGCGAAAGCTCCTTTTTTGAGTTGGATAATGCTTCCTGAGCCTACCCAATCACCCTGATTATCTGTATAAAAGAGTTCATCATCTATCATACTAATTCCGGCTGGAGAACGCAGACCCGCAGCCCAGGGTTCCATCCGTCCATCTTCGAATATTTTGAGGGCCCAGCCACGCCATGGCACCAAACTTTTGGGATGCCACCAGTCGTTAAGAAACCCAAGATTTAAGGTCACAAAGAATGAGCCATCGGAACCAAGTTTCGGACCAAAACTATATTCATGGTAATTTCCGGTAACGGGCCAGGAATAAACGGTTTCATATAAATCGGCCTCGCCGTCGTTATTAGTATCTACAAGTTTGGTGAGTTCACCCCGCTGGGCAGAATACAAGGCTCCATCCTTATAAGCAAGACCCAATGCTTCGTGTAAACCTGAAGCGAACTTTCTAAAAAAGGGCCGTTGGCTTGTCGGATTTTCGACAATAAAAACATCACCTCGGCGGGTGCTTACCCCTAAATCGCCATTAGGCAAAATGCAAAGTCCTCCAACTTCCATCATTGCACCTTCCGGAGTCGGTATTCGCATAATTTTAAAGTAATCGTCTTCTTTGGCAGACTCAGCCTGAGCCAAGCTCTTGGAATTGCCTAAAACAGCGAATACAAGGAGAATAGCAACGAAACGGAAGGATTTGGTTAAAGTATTATAGAGTGGTGTCATGCTGATTTGTTAGAATAGAATCGAATAAGCTATTTTACTTTTAATAGGCAGGAGAAGCTCCTTACCGATAGTGGAATTGCGAATTAGAGGCTTTTCGCCACCCGCATTATCTATTCGAATGAAATACGATTTATCATTCAACAGATACAAACCATCTGAAATTACTTCTATATTTTTAGCGTCGGCGAGCTTAAGAAATAGTTTTTCAGCAGGTCCGTCAATTGATATCTCACGAGAAAGGCCCTGCCCGCCATCCATTACCCTGGTTGCATCACTCACCATGGTGTTATAAACCGAATATCTGAATATGGGGCGCTTGGCAGCATCCAGAGCATAACCTTTCAGCTTAAAGCCCGTTCCCGAAGTATCTTCACTCCAGGCGAGGTCAGGGCTGTTTAATTTATTTATTGCCGGTACGATTTTTTCTGAACGTTGCAGTGCTCCTGCCGGGCGCGATGAGCCGTCGCCCCTGGAGTGCCACATCGGCGTAGCATCCAAAAACCCGCCTCTCCAAAACTGGAAAATCGTTCCATTATCCATGTCGTAGGTATAGTGTACCTGCTGCGGACTACCTACGTTTACCGCATGTGTGATACGGATAGCCGGAGCAAAATCCACAAAACTACGCAGGCTAGTATTTACAGGTGCATGAATCAATATAGGGTCGACTGCCTGAGGAGATGCCACATTTGCATCACTCAATGAGAACTCGCTTATACCCGGGCCCGATACGGTTAAACCTAAACCAGTTTTGTTGTAGCCAACATACTTTGTATATACAAGCTCAAAAGGGATATCGCCAGCTTGTAAATTCACTTGCCCGGTTTCTGCCTTTTCGGTGTATACTGCAACCTTATTATTCAATTTCAGTGCAGCGTTTCCTCCCGAAGCGCTTAAATCAAATTTGTATTCTCCTGCCTCCTTTACCCTGAGTGTGCCTGTATACCGAATCAAGAACTCATTTTCAAGGCTGATAAGATTGGAAGAAAGAATCCCTGAACTGCCCGCGGCTTCGGGCGGAAGTTTTGCGTAATCGGGCTCCTTCTCATATCTCCCCTTATATATGGTGTATTTCAGACCCATTAATTCTGGTCTTGGTTTATTGTAATTGGTAACGCGAATATTGCGAAAGGCAACAGCACCATGGTCGCCCTGGAGTAACAGCGGGCCTAAAGCAACTTCATCAGACGCCATGCTCGAACGGGTTGTTCCGGTAAGTTCAACGTCTTCCTGAACAGGTACGCCATTTAATTCAACTCTGAGCATTCGGGCATTCTCGGTTTTAACACCACCGCTAAATTTTGGTGCCTGAAAAGATATTTTAAGGTGCTGCCATAAGCCCGGCGCACGGCCCGCGTTTTGTCGTGGTGCCTGTCCTTCGTAACCCTTCTTTCCTTCCGGCCTACCGTCATCCCAACGCTGGTACACTCCACCAACATCACTATGGCTCGGCTGTAATTTACCCCAGCTATCAAACAGTTGAACCTCATAACGCCCCTGAAGATAAACACCGGAGTTGGAACCTTTGGCCATCATAAAATCAAGCTCAACATCGGCATCTCCATGCTGGAGGATAGAAATCAAGTCTGTTCCCTTATTCTTTTTGTCTGGCGTGTTTACCAAAACACCTGTTCCGGGAGCGCTTGTAAGTACGTTGCTTTTAGTCAGGTCAGCATTTACGTTGCTCGCTTGGCGCCATGTTGGGCCAGGCTTTTGAAAGGACGAAAAATCTGTAAGTGAAACGGTTTGGGATTGAGATATACTGGCGCTTATCATACATAAAACAAATATTGATAAGCGGAGATATAACGGATTTCTTGATTTCATGAATTATTTGAATTAATTGGCCGGAGAACTATATGCAATATATTTCTGGAGGTTTTAATTGTGGATTAGTAATTATTTGCGTGGGGACAAATTTCCCTAAAATTAATGTTATTTTGCTTAAGGTAACATTAATGTTAGAATGTTCACCCAGCTCCGAGAATTGTCTAAAGCTTTTGCCTGTCGGATTATATTAGGTAATGAAGTTTAATAATAAATGGTTAAAAAACATTTAAACTAAGACAGTTTTTAGTTCACAACATTTCATTAAAGGCGATAAATGATAATTAAATTGTCTTTTTATCGCCCTTAATTTTACTTATGGTTTAATCCTGCTATTTTTGGTTGCCCAACGCCGTAAGCAAACACATGAGACTAAGTCAAAAAGAAGCACTTTTCACCAATGAGGTAGTAACAAGGTTCGAACTTTACAATAGTTTATTTTTAACCCTGCCTTTTTACCGCATAAAACATACCGGAACATTACTACCGTTTTTCACCTCACATTGCGAAGGTGGGGTAAAAAATCATTTAGCTCCTCAGGATATCATTGAAAGCTTTTTTGGTCAGTATGAACAGTATGTACAGGCAGAGGATCGCTTTGATTTACTATTCCGATTTATACAGTACATCGAAAGACAAGTAGTGCTTTTCGATGCTATTGAAGATTCGGCTTTTAATAAAACCAGCAAGAACGAAGATGCCGGAACTTTGCCGCTGTTAATTCAACAAGCTGCATCAAATCCGGCGATGAGGGCCCAGGTACAAAAGAAGTTAAAGGAGTTTTCTTTGAGACTGGTTTTAACAGCTCACCCTACGCAGTTTTATCCGGGAAGTGTGCTCGCGATTATAACCGACCTTACCGACGCACTTAAAAATAACGATGTAAGCTCCATTCACGAACTTTTACAGCAATTAGGCAAAACGCCGTTTTTTAACAAGAGTAAACCAACTCCGGTTGATGAGGCTGTAAGCTTAGCCTGGTTTTTGGAGAATGTGTTTTATCACGTAGTATCGAATCTACAAAAGCAAATAGAAAATGAGTTTGAAGGACCGATATTTATCAATCCTCAATTAATTGAGTTAGGTTTTTGGCCTGGCGGCGATAGAGACGGTAATCCAAATGTAACTGCTCAAAGCACAGAAAGTGTTTCCGAAATTTTGCGAGAGATTCTTTTCCGTTGTTACTACCGTGATTTTAAAACCCTTAAACGAAGGATCACTTTCCGTGGAGTTGAAGGTTATATCGATCGCCTGCAAGATCTATTCTATCAAAACAGTTTTATGCGGGTGGAAGATCCAACGGATCTAAAACCTGAAATTATTGAGAATCTGGAGGCCATCAAAGCAGTTTTGGTTACCAATCACGATAGCCTTTTTTTAGATACAGTTGATGATTTGATCCGCAAGGTGAAATTATTTGGATGCTATTTCGCTTCCCTTGATATCAGGCAGGATAGCCGCGTTTTGAGAAAAACACATCAGGCTTGCCGACAGTATTTAAATACTCCTTTTCCACAAAACTACGATGAGTTGACGGAGGTGGAAAAGCTGAAAGCTTTACCATTTGATAAAGCAGATTGCCCTGACGCTAAATTGGATGATTTAAGCAACGATACGTTACAAACCATCCGCTTAATGAAAAAGATGCAGCACTCAGGTGGCGAAAAAGCATCACATCGTTTCATTATCAGCAACTGTCAACAGGCTACAGATATTTTACAGTTGATGAACCTCTTTATGTGGAGCAATTGGGATAAAGAGGAAATCCATGTTGATTTTGTTCCCTTGTTCGAAACGGTGCAGGATTTAGCGGCTGCAGCACAAGTAATGGAAAGCTTATACACGCATCCGTTTTACAAAGAGCATATAAAACATCGCGGAAACAAGCAGGTAATTATGCTTGGCTTTTCGGATAGTACCAAAGATGGTGGTTACCTGATGGCTAACTGGTCTATCTATAAAGCGAAAATCGAACTGACTACCATTGCAAGAAACTACGAAATTGACTTGGCATTCTTCGATGGTAGGGGTGGCCCGCCTGCACGTGGCGGTGGTAAAACGCATAAGTTTTATGCAACCATGGGAGAAGAAATCGCGAATGATCATATTCAACTAACTATACAAGGGCAAACGATTAGTAGCCAATATGGCTCATTTGATACGGCTACGTATAATATAGAACAGCTTATTAATGCAGGCGTAGTTTCATCTCTGGATGCGCATAGCGACAAAGACACATTAAGCGCAGCAGAAAAATCTCTAATTGATGTAATGGCGCAGGAAAGTCACCATTCCTTTGTATCACTAAGAGAAGATCCGTTATTTTTAAAATACCTCGAGCAGTATAGCCCCTTAAAGCTTTTATCGCAAATTAACATCAGCAGTAGGCCGATGAAACGTAATTCAGGAGCAGAATTAAAGTTGGAAGATTTGCGTGCTATCAGTTTTGTAACCGCCTGGAGCCAGTTAAAACAGAATATTCCCGGGTTTTACGGAGTAGGATCGGCACTAAAAAAAGTTAAGGAAAATGGCAGCTGGGAAGATGTAAAAAAGCTGTATATCAGATCAGGTCAGTTCAAAACCATGATAGATAACTGTATGATGTCTATGTCGAAATCCGACTTCAGAATAACTGCCTACCTCGAAAACGAAAAAGAATTTGGAGCTTTTTTAAAACAACTTAAAGACGAGTATGAACTCACTCGCGATCTGATTCTTGAGTTAACCGGCACTTCGGTAATCATGGAACAATATCCGGTAGAGCGTCGTTCTATCGCTTTGCGCGAAAAAATTATATTGCCGCTGGTAACTATTCAGCATTACGCGTTGCAAAAGCTAAAGACTGAAGGGCTTGATGAAAAGCAGATTAAGATTTATAATAAATTAATAATTCGTACGGTGTATGGCATTGTTAATGCGGGTAGGAATCTGGCTTAGATCAGTAGATTTGTAAACATGAACCCGATAGTAAGATATAGCTCTATTATATCCGAGCTTTGTGAGAGCCATAAAGTTAAGAGCTTATATGCCTTCGGATCAGTTTTAACGGACAAATTTAACACCGAAAGTGACATAGACTTAATCGTTGATTTTGAAACACTAGATGTCCTGGAGTATGCAGATAACTATTTTGATTTAAAATTTGCATTGCAGGACGCTTTAAAACGACCAATAGACCTATTAGAAGAGAGAGCGATAAAAAATCCTTATTTCAGGGATGCTATAAATCAGCAAAGACAATTGATTTATGGACAATGATACTAAAGCGTGGTTGTACGACATCCTAAACGCGATTCACGAAATCGAAGGCTTCTTTATTGAAACTCCAAAAGAGTTTCAGTATTATCAAAGCGACCTGCGAACTAAACGGGCTGTTGAAAGAAACATTGAAATTATCGGTGAAGCCATGAATCGCATCTTAAAGAAAAGCAATTCATTTGAAATATCTAATTCCAGAAAGCTCGTAGACGTGAGGAATAGAATTATTCACGGATATGACTCAGTTTCGGATGAAGTGATTTGGGGTATTGTAGTTCGACACCTACCAGTACTCCAAAACGAGGTAAAACAGCTATTGGGAGAATAAAAGCGCTAAACACAATACAGGCTCTTGCAATAATGGAGGCTTCGTTTATTTCCGAAATCTTCTACATCTTCTAACCAGATAAATAAATATGAAAAGGCTTCTACTTTTTTTAATACCCGTCATCATCTGTTTATCATTCATCAATCCCATAAAGGAAACAGATGAACAAGTTCGCGTACTGGTTTTTTCTAAAACACTTGGCTACCGCCATCGAAGTATTAAGGACGGCGTAAAGGCAATTAAAATGTTAGGAGAGAAAAATGGTTTTTCGGTTGATTACTCTCAAAAGTCGTCTGCAATATCAAACGAAAACCTTAAAAAATATAAAGCCATTATCTTTTTAAGCCCTACCGGGGAGTTTCTAAATAAAGATCAAAAAGCCGCTTTCCAGGAATTTATACATGATGGCGGTGGCTTTGTTGGTATCCATGCAGCTACCGATTGCTTACATAAATGGGCTTGGTATGGCGAAATGATCGGTGCTTATTTTACCAGCCATCCTGAAATTCAGGAAGCACAATTAAACGTGATTGATAAAAAGCATCTATCAACGCAGGGACTTCAAAATCCCTGGAAACACAAAGACGAGTGGTATAACTTTACCTATACCAATAAAAATATCAATGTTCTTTTAACGCTTGATGAAACTACTTATAAGGGCGGCAAGAATGGCGAGAAGCACCCTATAGCCTGGTATCATAACTTTGAAGGAGGGAAGGTTTTTTATACAGGACTCGGGCACACAAAGGAATGTTATACCAATGCTGCTTTTTTAAAACACCTTCTTGGTGGAATAAAATATGTTTTAAGCAGTTATAAATAAATAACTGTTATTATTCTTTAATGAACCGGCATGTTTAGTATCACTAGTAGTTCTATGAAAATATACAGGTTCTCATATCTAGTATCTCAAATCTTCTCTAATATCTAACATCTCATATCTTTTTTAATGAAGGATCAAATTATTACAGGAATTTTATCTTACGGTATGTCTGGTCGTTTATTCCACGCACCGTTCGTGGAAACGAACAAGAATTTCCATTTCTATGCTGTTACCGAACGGACCGAAAAAAAGGTCAACGCCAGATATCCAAAAGTAATTAGTTATAGTTCAGTAGATGAATTATTGCAAGATCCTAAAATTGAACTGGTAATTGTTAACACACCCAATAACACGCATTACGAGTACTCTAAAAAAGCGCTGCAAGCGGGCAAACATGTTTTGGTCGAAAAGCCATTTACTGCCACATCGGCGGAAGCCAAAGAATTATTCGACTTAGCGAGGCAGGTTGACCGGAAAATAATGGTTTACCAAAATCGTCGCTGGGATACCGATTTTCAATCGGTAAAGTCGGCTATTTCGAGCGGGAAGTTGGGTAAATTGATTGAAGTGCATTTCAGGTTTGATCGATATAGAAGAGAGATTAGTAAGAAAGCTTTTAAAGAAAATCCCCTTCCGGCAAGTGGACTAAGTTACGATTTAGGCCCACATTTACTCGATCAAGCAATCAGCCTTTTTGGAAAGCCTCTTAAGTGGATTAAAACTTTGGGAACGTTCCGCCCTGATTCTTTGGTTGACGATTTTGTTCACATTCACCTCTTTTATCCCGAAGGGCTAAACGTCTTTATAACAGGAAATCTACTCACAGCACATCCATTGCCTTCTTTTGTGCTTCATGGAAGTAACGGAACGTACATTAAAGACCGAACAGATATACAGGAAGAACAGCTGAATCAGGAAATGTCTCCTACAGATAAAGATTACGGAATTGAACCCGACGGCAAGGAAGGGATATTGGCAACCATTGATGCGAACGGTAATAAGTCGGTTAATTATAATACGGCATTAAAGGGGAATTACAGCCGCTTGTTTGATGCCGTACATGCACAGATTAGATTAGGCGAGCCTTATCCTGTAAAGGAAGAGGAGATACTTTGCCAGCTTGAGATACTCGAAGGAGAGGGTCTTAAGCTTTAATCATATCTTTTACCAATGTGCCCAGAATTTTAAGGCACTGGTCTATTTCTTTGCTAAAAGGCATTCCAAAACTTATTCGCATACAGTTTTTAAATCGTCCATCGGTACTAAAAATCTGACCCGGTGCAATACTAATGTTGTATTTAAATGCTGATTTGTATAGTGCGAAGGCATCTACTTTTGGGTTCATCTCAATCCAAAGAACGTATCCGCCTTTAGGTTCCGAGACTTTGGTGTCTTCAGGAAAATATTCATTTATAGCTTGCAGATAATGCAGGCACTGCGTGTGCAGTGATTTCCTGAGATTTCGAAGATGAAGATCAAAGCGGCCGGTCTCAAAAAATAGCCCAATAGCAGTTTGAGTTGGCGTTGCCGAAGAAATACAGTGAGTAAGTTTGATGTCAACAATCTGCGCCGTAAACTTTCCGGGAATGCACCAGCCAACTCTATAACCGGGAGCAAGCGATTTAGAAACGGAAGAGCAAAGCATCACCAGGCCGTTTTTATCATAACTTTTACAGGTGCGCGGTCGTATTTTTCCAAAGTAAAGGTCTCCGTAAATATCATCTTCAATCAGTGGGATTTCATTCTTAGCCAATAATTCAACCAATGCTTTTTTGTTATCATCGCTCATTAGCGATCCAATTGGATTGGCAAAGTTGGTAACGAATAAACAGGCTTTAATTTGGATCTTTTTTAAAGCATTTTCCAGGTAATCTAAATTTAGTCCGCTATCAGGATGGCTTGGGATTTCCAAAACGTTTAGCTCCAGACTTCTTAAGAGTTTGAAGGTTCCAAAATATGCCGGACTCTCAATGGCTACAGTATCTCCCGGACGGGTAACAGCCTTCAGACAAAAAAACAAGGCTTCAATACAACCCTGGGTGGTAACAATATCCGTTTCATTTATTGTTGCGCCCCAATTAAATGCTTGGCGGGCAAGTTGTTTCCGCAGCGTTAAATTGCCTTGTATTTCTTCATAACTAATACAACTTCGGGAATTTTGTCGAACGGCTTCAGCTAATGCCTTATTGAGTTTTCCCTGTGGCAATAACTCCATTGCCGGTGCAACTTGCGAAAAGCGAGTGATGCCCTCGGTATTTATTTGGCGAAATACCATCGCAATCATTTCATCCAAACTTACATGTTCGGGTTCTTTTTGGTTTACAAGTGCTATAGAAGAAAGAGATCTTTTTCTCTGCGTAAAGCGGACATAATATCCAGATTTAGGTCTGGCTTCTATTAAACCCTTAATCTCCAATTGGGTATATGCCTTAAAAGCTGTACTGATACTTATTCCCTGTTCTTTGCTTAACATTCTTACTGAAATAAGTTTGTCACCGGTTTTTAGAACTCCCTCTGAGATATTCTTTTCGAGCTTTTCTGCAATTCTGGTATAAAGAAATTCTTCTGTTATCATGTAATCTGTTATGCTCAAAAATACAAAATCTGAATCTGTTCTTAATTGAAATTTATTTAAATCTTTGTGATATGCGAATTAACAATTTAAAGGATTTCAACTCTTGTCTATTGCCAAAATGATTGTATTCCATAACGAGTTTGTTAGTTGTAACTTATAATACCAAAAACAGTATGACCGAAATTCAGAAAAAGATGTTTGCAGAGATGCAGGACAAAGCAATATTTAAAAAGGCTTTGCAATTTGGTTCACAGTATATAGACAGTTCTTTAGATCGAAATGTATATCCAACAAATAAAGGTTTGGAAGGATTAAAGTCCTTTGATGAAACAATGCCTGAAGACTCGTCAAATGCAATAGATGTAATTGAAAAACTAAATACATATGGTTCGCCAGCGACAGTTTCTTCAATTGGAGGACGCTATTTTGGTTTTGTAACTGGAAGCGTAGTTCCAACTGGTTTAGCTGCAAAATTATTAGGGACTTTTTGGGACCAAAATACAGCGATGTATGTTATATCACCTATTGCTGCTAAGTTGGAAAATGTCGTGCAGCAATGGCTAAAATCTATATTTAAACTTCCGTCAGAAACAATTGCAGGTTTCGTAAGTGGAACATCAACCGCAAATTTATGTGGACTTGCCGCCGCAAGATTTAGATTGCTTAAAAATCAAGATTGGGATATAAATAAAAAGGGCTATGTAAATGCACCTCCCATCAAAATTATTGCAGGAAAAGAAGCTCACTCCACGGTTATCAAAACAATTGGACTCTTAGGTTTTGGACATGATAATATTGAATTTATAGATACCGATGAGCAGGGGAGAATTAAAACTGAATTAATACCTCAATTAAACAACAAGACTTTACTGATTTTAGCAGCGGGCAATGTAAACAGTGGTTCATTCGATGATTTTTCAGCAATATGTGAAAAAGCAAAAAATGCAGGTGCCTGGGTACATATTGATGTTGCTTTTGGTCTTTGGGCTGGAGCAGTAAAAAAACTTGCTCATTTAACAAATGGTATTGAGTATGCTCATTCATGGGCAGTTGATGGTCATAAAAGCCTTAATACTCCTTATGACTGTGGTATTATTATGTGCAATGACAAAGAAGCACTAACTAGTGCATTGCATATGTCGGGTGGATATTTAGTTTTAAGTGACGACAGAGATGGAATGTTTTATACACCAGAAATGTCGAGGAGAGCAAGAATAATTGAACTTTGGGCAACTCTAAAATATTTAGGTAATTCAGGTATCGATCAAATGGTTTATGGGTTACATCAAAGGGCTAAACAGTTTGCGACTGAATTATCAGTAATTGAAGGCTTTACAGTAAAGAACGATGTCGTTTTTAATCAAGTTGTTGTTGCTTGTGTAAATGACGAAATCACAAATCAGGTAATTCAAGAAATTCAAAATGAAAGAATTTGTTGGGTGGGTGGTTCGACTTGGAAGGGCAAAAAAGTGATTCGAATTAGTGTATGTTCTTGGGCAACAACGGAGCAAGATGTATCCCTATCTGTTCAATCTTTCAAATCTGCAATAAACAAAGTGACAAAAAAGTAATTTAAATCTTTATTATAATGAATGAGTTTAAACTTTTAGTTTATGAGCCGGAGTATAAAATCCACTTCGAAAAGTTGAACAAAGCCTGGCTTGAGAAATACTTTTCAGTAGAAGCGATTGATAGCTGGGTGCTTGAGAATCCGGAAGAGGCAATTTTAAAAGATGGAGGTAAGATCTTTTTTGTTTCCCTTGATGATAAAATTATTGGTACTGTAGCTTTAATGAAAGTAGCTGACCAGGTGTTCGAACTGACGAAAATGGCAGTTGATGAAAAGTATCAGGGAATTGGTGCCGGGAAATTTATCTGTTTAGCGGCTATAGATGAAGGGAGAAAATTAGGTGCAAGTAAACTCAATTTGTATTCGCAAACCAGTTTGAAACCTGCTATTGGTATCTATAAAAAGTTAGGATTTGTAGAAGTTACAGTTGATACGAAATATGCTCGGGCGGATATTAAAATGGAAATTAATTTCACGCAAAGAGCGCAAAGCTAAATCGCAAAGAAGGTAAGAATTTTCGCTATTTCCCTTTGCGACCTTCGCGTGATTCTTAACTTACCTTCTTTGCGTGAAACCTTAAAAACAATAAATATGAAGAAGATCAGATCATTTCAGGTGGACGCCTTTAGTTCCAAGCCGTTTAAAGGTAATCCGGCGGGAGTTTGTTTGTTAGAAGATGAATTGTCGGAAGAAATTATGCAGAGCATCGCAGCCGAGAACAATTTATCAGAAACAGCTTTTTTAGTGAGGAGGGAAGATGGTTTTGATTTGCGGTGGTTTACCCCAACTGTCGAAATTAAACTTTGTGGTCACGGCACCCTTGCTAGCGCACATATCCTTTGGCAGGAAGGAATTCTTCCGAAAGGAGAAATGGCCAGATTTCATACTAAAAGCGGCTTGCTGACAGCGGTACAGAATGAGGATTGGATTGAATTAGATTTCCCCGCATCCTTTGAAACAGAGCAGTCATTACCCCAAGAAGCATTACAGGCTTTGCAGGTAAAGCCTGTAAATGTCGTTTATTCTCAAACCCGCTTTATTGTAGAGTTGGCTTCCGCCGATGAAGTGTTGGCGTGTAACCCCGATTTCAAAACCTTAAAAAACTTCGACATGATTGTCCTCACAAGCAAAGGCGATCCATCATCGCCTTATGATTTTGTATCGAGAAGCTTTGGTCCTTCTCATGGTATAGACGAAGATCCGGTTACGGGTTCTTCGCATTGCTGTCTCACGCCTTATTGGTCTAAGCGTTTAGGCAAAACTGAACTATTTGCTTATCAGGCATCGGCTAGGGGAGGAGAGGTGAAGGTGAAGGATGCTGGCGCGAGAGTGTTGTTTTCCGGTCAGGCGATAACGGTTTTTGAAGGAAATTTCCTTTTGCCGGATTGAAATGTTAAATCATCCTGAAAAGTATTTTAAACCTTGTGCTATAGGTTGTTGTTCTATTCCATAGAAACCAAAAATGTGCTCTATGGAAATTTTAAAAAATAACGAATATACCCCGATTAAAGGGTCGGGTGTAGAATATTATAAAGTTGCTCCCGGCGTTTGGGGGATGAAGATTGTATTTGTTAATATCTATATAATTGCTTCGGGTGAGGATAAAGGCAATAACTGGGTGCTGGTTGATGCAGGACTTAAAGGTTCAGGCGAGAAGATCAAACGAATGGCCGAAGATATTTTCGGACAAGGCTCAAAACCCGAAGCCATCATTTTAACTCATGGCCATTTCGATCATGTAGGAGCTATTGATGAACTTCTGGCTTATTGGGATACGCCAGTTTTTGCCCATTATCTTGAACTTCCTTATCTAAAAGGTTTATCGTCTTATCCGCCACCCGATCCTATGGTTGGTGGAGGTTTGCTTAGCCTCCTGTCATGGACGTATCCTAAAAAGCCTATACATTTAGGTAGTCGGGTTCATCGTTTGGCTGCAAATACCGATACCATTCCGGGCTTACCCGATTGGCAGTATGTCCATGTTCCTGGCCATACACCCGGCCAGATTGCTTTGTTCAGAGAACTGGATCGTACACTAATATCTGCGGATGCCTTCGTAACCACTAAACAAGAATCAGCATTTTCGGTACTTACACAAAAACATGTACTGTCGGGTCCACCGAAATATTTCACCACAGATTGGGTTGCTTCTAGGCAATCAGTACAAAAGCTAGTTGATCTTAAGCCAAAAGCGGCCGCAACGGGCCATGGTTATCCGATGTATGGGGAAGAATTAACACGTTCTTTAAAGTATCTTATCGAGAATTTCGAGAAGGAAGCAGTGCCTAAGTATGGCCGTTATGTCAAGGAGCCTGCAAAATCGAATAAAAATGGTGTTCAATATATTCCAAAACGCGCTAATAATCCCGAGCTTTTGGCGATTGTTGGAATAATAAGCGCTGTTGCTGCTTTTGCCCTGGTTTGGGGCCTTAGCCGGAAGAAGCAACAAAAGAACGATGTAAGTTTAACCGGATTGTTCGAAAAAAGCTTTAGTTAAACTTGTCATAGCGCATCCTGTAAAACAGATTTGTCCAGAGATGGAAATCTAATAAACAGAATAGGGTGTCCTTTTGGGACACCCTATTCTGTTTAAATCAAAACTTATTGTTTTATTTCGCTACAATCAGCTTGAACGTTTGCGAGCCGGCTGAAGTAACCAACCTTGCAAAGTACGCACCTACAGGTAATTGAGAACTGTCGAAGATAAACTCATTCTTCACATTCGCTTCGGCTTTGCCGGAGTATAGAGTAGTGATTCTGTTACCCACAGCATCAAAGATTGCCAGCGTTACTTTCTGTTCTGCCTGTGGAACAGAGAAGCTTACTGTGGTTTGATTTGCAAACGGATTCGGGTAAGAAGTTAATCTTACTGTAGAAGCATCAAGAGATGAAGCATCTAAAGCACTTCTCTCGCTGCCGTCTGAAGCAATCACACCAGATGAAGTGCAGCTGCCAAGTTTAGCACCGTTTCTTAGTTGGTCGGCTACGCCTTCCACTCCGATACAGCCTTCTTTAGCTTTGCCTGTACCTGCTTTCTTGCAGATCAAGACCTTATCATTCTTGTTTCCACATCTTACATCAATCACCTTAATGGTAACCGAAGTTGTTGCCTGACAACCAGACTCATTGGTTACATTAACCGTGAAGGTATAGCTGCCTGCTGATGCATCTTACCAGTGGTTCAAAGGCGGCACGCTGCTTAACGGTGAAACAAACCGTGAATTCACAGCTACCCTGTCGGGAGATTACACTGTTCAGGTAACTTACGCAAACGGCGTTAAGAAAACATCAGTAGCC
>JANMZB010000510.1:0-1144 GCA_031382725.1 Sphingobacteriaceae bacterium
ATACCATGGGGTAACTGCTGCCACTCTACCACTTCCTTTTCCCCTTGTACTGCTATGTACAATTAGTACCATGAAATTTGATGTCCAGCATGTCCATTTGCAAAAATTTGACTTGTATAAGAAGTACCAGACTGTACGTACAAATTTAAAAATTTGATGTCCATTGTGTCCAACTGTGTCATCGTACGAGGGCATACTATCACTATGTTTGATTGTCGTCTTTCTTGTGGTAAACTAACGTTTTTGTGACTCACTATTCCTGTAAATAGTCGAGGAAAAAAAACGTTAGTTTACCACTCCTACTTTTAGTCATGCAAGTGCATCGGGAGCACTCTCATCAAATCTGGAATTTATAATAATTCCAACAATTTCTAACTACGAGGTTAAGGTGACAATAAATAGATTTCTGGAGTTTATATGTATATTTACAGTACCATGCTAGTACCATGCACACACGTGCAGGCTGCCTACACCTTTAACATAAAAAAATTTAATAATACTTACAAGAATTGCATGTCGGAAACAGGATTGGAAAGTCACTCTTCGTGAACGTGCGTGATCCAATCGTAGATGTTTCTACACACTCGCCTTTTTGCTCTTAGTTCCAGTAGCAAAGGCAGTAGAAGAGTCATTTGAGTATGTTATATAAGTATTATGTCGAGATATCGGTGTTTCAAGTAGGGCCATCATGACAAAAATATCGAAAGACTGAATTCGTCCTTGCCCTTTCAACTAATATATCTACTGTTGTATTGTATTTTTATTAGATCACGATGCATCCATGCATTCCTCGAAGACAAAGGTAACACATAGATTATCGGGTTAGACTTCCAACACACCTGACCAGTCTATAATTACTCCGAAAGTCAACACGCCATTTTCTGGACAATTTTTGGACACTACCCTACTTTGACCACCTATATCTCTACGAAAAATGGTCATTTGAATATGGCGATTTAAATCAAAATAGAAAACACGTAAATTTATCAGTAACAAAATTTTAAACAAATTTCGACAAAAATATAATCCAAAAGACGATACCTAAAGTGTCGGCGTAAATCAGTCGCATCGGACGAATTCTGCAAGCTGGGAAGATATCCGATAATATTAAAAATAGCGCCCTCCCAAAACCCCATGGAGTGGG
>JANMZB010000668.1:0-11501 GCA_031382725.1 Sphingobacteriaceae bacterium
GTTTGCAAATTTTGGAATTTTGCCAAGGGGATGATGTGCGAAGTTTGCCCGCAGGGCGAATGGAGTACATCATCCGCGAAGCGGAAGCCCGATGTACAAAATGAGCGAAGCGAATTTTGTACATCTTATATATATGTGCCACAAACATTCCGTAATACACCCTATTTTGGGTAGATAACGGCCATAAAATGGCATGTAATTTTAAATATAAATTTTCAAAACTTCTTAAAAAAATAAACGCAGTTGGTGTTTGTCCAACCGCGTTGTAAATAAAATCTTAGAGAACTAACCTTATCCAGCTCAAGCTGAAAATCGCCCCTAAATCAAATTCGACTCCGTAAGCACATTATTCATCGCGCGAACTGCATCAGCACTTTTGTTAAATGTAGCCTGCTCTTCATCACTTAATTTAAAATCAAGGATTTTCTCCCAGCCGTTTTTACCTAAAATAACCGGTACAACTAAAGAGATGTCTTTTTGGCCATATTCGCCATCTAGTGCTACACCGCAAGAAATTAGTTTTTTCTCATCGCGTAAAATGCTTTCTACCATTGCAGCGGTTCCTGCACCGGGTGCGTACCACGCAGATGTTCCAATTAGCTTGGTTAAAGTAGCGCCACCCACCATGGTAGATGAAACCACACGGTCTTGTTGTTCCTGGCTTAATAACTGGGTAACCGGAATGCTGTTCCAGGTTGCGTGTTTAATTAGAGGAATCATGGTGGTATCGCCGTGACCGCCAATTACAACCGCGTTTAAGTCTGCCGGTGAGCAGTTTAATTCCTGACTCAGGTAATATTTAAAGCGAGCAGAATCTAGCGCGCCGCCCATACCAATAATTCTTTCTTTTGGTAAGCCAGATGTTTTAAATGTTAAGTAGTTCATTGTATCCATTGGGTTGGATACAACGATAATAATTGTGTTCGGTGAATATTTAAGGATATTTTCGGTTACACTTTTAACAATTCCAGCATTGGTTCCGATGAGTTCTTCACGCGTCATGCCGGGTTTACGAGGCAAGCCGGAAGTAATAACAACCACATCCGAATCGGCAGTTCTTGAGTAATCATTAGTTACACCCACAATCTTGGTATCGAAACCAAGCAATGCTGCGGTTTGCATCATATCGATAGATTTACCTTCGGCAAACCCTTCTTTAATGTCTAGTAAAACTACTTCTTCGGCAAGTTCTTTCCTTGCAATATTATCAGCACAGGTTGCGCCTACTGCACCTGCTCCAACTACGGTTACTCTCATCAGCTATAATTATGAATTTTGTGCCCAAGTTAGAAAAAGGAAAGTTTGTATGAAATCTTTTTCTGATATTTTGTAGCGTTCTGCGATATATGATCGTAATATTGATACGCTAAATACACATCGGGCAATAATTTAAAATTTTGTCTAGAATCTACCTGTGATTTATAATAATTGGTTTAGCCATCGGATGACTCCAGTCATCTGATGGTTTTTAACCAAGCAGCTGTTTTAAATGATGCTCAAGGTGGTTTACATAATCCTCAATCAAAAACGCCAAAGTAAGATGTTGCCCGTCTTTGCCAATTGCGGTACGCTGAAGTTTATCTTGCGGAATTTGTTTGATTACATAAGCCAGATGCTGGTTATAAGTTTCCCACAGGTTTATAAGAAGCTCGCTGTTTTCTTCCTGATACTTCTGAACATTAACCCAATTATCCTGAGCGTAAAAAACTATCGGGGTTTCAAACTGTGCCCTTACGAAGCGTTGATGGTTATTTGTGGCCGAGTCGATCAAATGGCCGAGCAGCTCCTTTTTAGACCATTTATCAGGGGATGGTTTAGAAGTAAGCTCTTCTTCAGATAGTTGCCTTAATTTTGTGGGCACTGAAGTACAAA
Source organism: Sphingobacteriaceae bacterium (assembly GCA_031382725.1). GTDB lineage: Bacteria > Bacteroidota > Bacteroidia > Sphingobacteriales > Sphingobacteriaceae > Paradesertivirga. The sequence continues at coordinate 1,873 of JANMZB010000668.1, forward strand.
ATTCGTTAAGTTTTTCGATAGCCTGATGAATCATGTAGGTTGCTTTTTTGATTTTTAAAAATCGCAAAGTAATAAACCCATGCCATAAAGAAAAATTGAAGCGGAATGCGAAAGTACAGGTAAGCTTCGCCTTTTTCCATGCCTCCGGCTGGCAGTCGTTTCATAGCCCCCACAATATTGGCTGGCAGTACGGCGATTAGAAAAACCAATAAAAGAATCGCGGTAAGCATGCGATACCTTTTAATAAGAAGACCGATAGCGGCCAAAATTTCGATAATGCCAGTAATATAAACCAGCTCTAATTTAAAAGGTAGGATATCGGGCATCATCGCTACCATGGTTTTGGTAAAAAAGAAGTGCGCAACGCCGGCGATTGTTAAAAGAAGCGAGACTGGAATTAGCCCGGTTTGAGAAAAGCTGAGATGGTTTTTCAACAGGAACTTATTTGCCAGGTAAACCATGGCGTAAAGTAAAGGTAGAGCTAGAAAAGCGGCCATGTTAATTGGAGATTTTGATTTGATTGAATGTATTTAAAGCTTAATAAATTGCCGCAGAAAATCCTTTGGCGTTTTGCTCATTTGATTTTTAAAATGGCGATAAAAATTCGCCCTATTATCGAAGCCGCTCATTAAGGCAATTTCCGAAACGTTGTAATTCTTTTCCATAAGTAATTTACAGGCGTGGTTTATCCGGATTTCGGTAACATATTCGGAAAAGGTCTTGAGTGTGTGCGCTTTAAAATAGCGTGAAAAGGCAGCCGGGCTCATGTGGAGCTCGTCGGCAATTTCCTGGAGATAGATTTCCCTTGTATAATTTACCATGATATAATTAAACACTTTGTTGATTTTATCAGCATCGTGATTATTTTTACCGATAAAGGCTGTACTTAAAATAGGCTTTAGGTGGGTGCTGGTTGATAAAATATCCAGGATTTGAAGCAGGCTTAAAATTCTTTTAGCTGCATCCTCAAATTCTATCCGGATAAGAATTTCGATTACTTTGCTTTTGGTTTCACCCTCTATTTGTAAGGCTAAAGAGGCATAGGAAAGCAGTTTTTTTATTTTCTTGAATTCAGGGATGTCAAAAAAATAGTTCCCCAGAAATAGGGGATTAAAGTGTATGAAAATAGAGCTTGCCTGATCAATACTGCCTGGCTCGTAATACATTTCGTCATTTCTGTAGTAATGGGGAATATCCCTGCCGATAAAAGTGAGATCTCCGTCTTCAAAACGGCAAACCTGGTTGCCGATGAATTTGGTCCCCTTGCTTTTTGCGATATAAACCAACTCTAATTCTTTATGAAAGTGCCACGGACGGTCGAAATAATTACAGTCGTACCGGGAATAATAGAAGGAAGAACTATTCGGGAAAGGCAGTTTGAGTAACTGGGGACGCATATACTTTTCTAATAATAATATTTAAAGAGCTTGAGATTAATGTTAAAAAAGTATACAATATCAACATTAAACCAGACTTATTGAGATTTAATTTCAGATAAATTTGTATTCCTTTAGCCAGCCAATTATAAACGATGAAGACAATTATCCACACTTTAGCTCTCTTATTTTTAGGAAGTTCATTATTCGCAAAAGATCCGGTTCTGAAAGTCTCATCACCCGATGGTAATCTGGTGGTTAATTTGACCATGGGTGAGAAGCTTTCTCACTCTTCCACTTATAAGAAAAAGACCCTACTACTACCATCTTCTATCGCTCTAATTTTGGAAAATGGCACTGCTATTGGTGCCAGGCCCAGGTTACTCAACTCTAAGGTCCTGAAAATTAGAGATGTTATCAGGAATGTGACGATGGGAAAACGAAATATAATTAGAGATGAATACAACGAGCTTGCAGCCAATTTTAAAGGTAATTATAGTTTGATTGTACGGGTGTATAATGAAGGATTTGCCTATAGGTTCAAGACCAATATCAATGATTCGTTGGTTATTAAAAATGAAGAAGCAACATTTAATTTCCCGGTGGATGGGAATATGGTTTACATCCCTAAGGAGAAAATGGACAATGACGGAGAAGGAACCTATACCTATGAAAAGATCTCTCAAATGCCTGATCCTGTTTTTGCTCTGGTTCCCGCCATGGTGCAAATCTCTGAGGGTTTGAAGGTTTCAATAACCGAGTCGGACTTAAGGGATTATGCAGGCTTCAATCTCCGGAGAAATAAAGAAAAACCCAATTCACTTGTGGGGCAGTTTCCTACTGATGTAGCCAAAGAAGGGCCTAACGGATGGGTTTATAAAGTATTGGAAAGACGAAATTATATCGCCAAAACTAATGGCAAAAGAAGCTTCCCCTGGAGAGTTGTAGCGGTGGCCGAGAAGGATTACCAATTCACAGATTATGATTTGGTGTATAAGCTTGCACCTGTTCCAGAGAAAAATTATGGCGACTTATCCTGGATTAAATCGGGAAAAGCTAGCTGGGATTGGTGGTACGATTGGAGTATAGAGGGCGTGGACTTTAAAGGTGAGATGGAAAGCTTTGAGTTTTACAAATGGGTTATTGATTGGACCGCAAAGAATAATTTGGAATACATGGAAGTTTCGGTGGGTTGGATGAACGATCAAAATATTCTGGATGTTAGCAAGAAAATAAGGATGCCCGAATTGGTGCAATATGCCAAAAGCAAAAATGTAAAAATACTGGTTTGGCTCATTGCACATACTCTGGAACGCCAGTTCGACCCTGCATTTGATTTGTTTAACAAATTAGGGGTAGCGGGCATTAAAGTCGATTTCATGGATGCCGACCATCAAACTCGTATAAAATTCTACGAAAGAATTGCTGAGGAGTCTATGAAACGCAAGCTTTTAGTATACTATCATGGGGCCTGTAAACCAACAGGCTTAGAACGTACTTATCCATGTATCATCAATTACGAAGGTGTACAAGCGAACGAGTACAACAAGATGAAAAAAACGCAAACGCCAAAACATTCTGTCAACGTTGCCTACCTGAGAAACATGGCTGGGGGAATGGATTTCAACCTTGGGCCAATGAGAAATGCGCAGGGAGATGCGTTTACGATAAGCGACAAGCATCCGATGAGTCAGGGTACCCGATGTCATCAGTTGGCTATGTACGTAGTATATTATGCGCCATTGCAAATGGTGAGTGATGCCCCGTCTACTTACATGAAAGAGCTGGAGAGCATGAACTTTATTGCTTCTGTACCTGCTTCTTGGGATGATTCGAAACCATTAGACGGCAAAATTGGGGAGTACATTGTAATGGCCCGCCGTAAATCTGACACTTGGTTTTTAGGAGCAATAAATAATGAAACGCCTAGAACGCTTAACGTTAACCTTGATTTCTTGGGTGAGGGAAAATACAAAGCTTTTGTTTATGCAGATGGTGTGAACGCACACAAAGTAGGAACAGATTATAAGCTCACAACACAGGAAGTCACCAAATCATCTTCTCTGGCTATAAATTTGGCTACAGGAGGTGGCTATGCCGTGCGATTTGAAAAAATAAATTAGCGGAAAGAAGAATCCCTTATTGTCTTTGGCGCAATCGAGTAGGTCGTAGCTTTCTCGCTACGGCCTTTTTTTTATCTTTAGCGAAGCAAGAAAAGGCGGTCAGAACTTCAATGACAAAAGAGGAATTACTTACAGAGCTTTCGCAAACGCTATACAGAACCAGAGCCGATAAACTTGCAAGTCGTTTGACTAATTCACAAGGTATACAGCTACTTTTGGAACTTTCATTTTATCCTTCAAAAGAAATTGCTTTTAGAGCTGCATGGGTTTTAGAAACGGTGTATTTTAAAAACCCTTTTGGGTTTCTAACTCACCTAAATAATTTCAACAGCGCTTATTATATTCAAAAAAACCTAAGCTGCCAAAGGCATTATACCAAGATTATGATGGATATCACCTCGCCGAAAAACGAAATCTATAGACGGTTAGTGAATACAAGTGATTTTGCAGCTGTTGCCGAAACTACCTTCGAATGGCTTATCGATCCGAAAACTCCGGTTGCCGTCCAGGCAAACTGTTTGGATATTCTATGCAATTTATCCGGCCGTTATGATTGGATTAAAGACGAACTTGTTTTTCAAACAGAATTTCTTTTGAAAAACGGAAGTGCAGCTATACAAAGCAGAGGGAAAAGGATTTTAAGAAAGCTTATCGTATAGCTTTATAAACGGAGATAAGCTAGAAACCCCGCGCAAAGAAGCTTTAACTTTTCTCAGCTTAAAGCTTTTATCCTAAATTCGGACCTTTAATTTTTCTTAAACTTCACCGTTCACATAAGATACAGGGCCAAAATCATTTATGCCAATTGAAATAAAGGAGACGAGAGACATTTCGCAAAAAGCTATTGTAGAATTATACGAGGCGAATCGCTGGTCATCGGCTGAAAAGCCGGAGCAATTATTTAAGGCTTTGATGAATTCTCATTCTTTGATCACCGCCTGGGATAATGAAACCTGTATGAGTTTGCCGCTCACAAACCGAGATGAAAAACTTGTAGGCCTTGGAAATGCGCTTTCGGACGGATATTTAGTAGTTTATTATCCACACTTAATTGTCCATCCAGATTATCATGGAAGGGGAATTGGCAAGCAAATTTTGCACAAGCTAAAAGAGAAATATGGCGAATTCCATCAGCAAATATTAGTTGCCGATGGAGATGCTGTAAACTTTTATGAAAAGTGCGGATTCGAAAGAGCAGGTGAAACAAAGCCGATGTGGATTTACAAAGGGGATGATCATTGAAAATTGCCTTATATTCAACTAATACATTCTGCTTTTACGTGGTGTTTTGAACAATCAAAAAGTATAGAGGCATTCCGATTGTAATATTTATTGGAAATGTAACGGCCAGCGCCATTGGAAGGAAAAGACCCGGATTCGCTTTTGGAACAGATATTTTCATAGCGGCAGGAACTGCGATGTATGACGCACTGGCCGCTAATATTGCGAACATAAATCTGTTTGTAATATCATGAGTGACAAAGGAACTTAGTATAGCAAAAACACATCCATTAATCAGTGGGATCAACATCGCAAAAGCGAAGGGGGACCACCCAAATGAGAAAAAAGCTTTTAACTTTCTGCCACTGGTAACACCCATATCAAGAAGAAAAATAGCCAGAAAACCTTTAAAAAGATCGTTTGTAAATGGCTTTATACCTTCGGCTTGTTTGGCATTAGCCATAAAACCAATTACCAGACTTCCTAAAATGAGCAGAACACTACCGTTGGTGAATGAGTGTTTAATGACCGTTCTTTTTTGGATAGTATCGGATTCATCTTTGTTAAATATGGATATTAATACAAGCCCAATAATAATGGCCGGAGATTCCATCAAAGCCATTATCGCAACCATATGGCCATGCAAACCTAATCCCTGAGATTCGAGAAATGAAACAGCAGTTACAAATGTTACCGCACTTACCGAGCCATACGCTGCGGCTATGGCACCAGCATCAAATACATTTAACTTCCTTTTCAGGATAAAAAAAGTATAAAGCGGGATTATCATCGAAATGCCGATTCCGAATAACATCGACCAGCCTATTTCGCTGGTAAGTGTTTCGTGGGATAATTCCTGGCCGCCTTTAAATCCTATTGCGAATAATAAATAAAGAGAAATAAATTTTGATGAATTAGGTGGAATTTCTAAATCGCTTTTGAGATAAACGGCCAGGATACCAAGGACAAAAAATAATAGTGCAGGGTTTGTTAAATTTTCTACAAGTAAATTTAAATTCATGAATAGGTTTGGCGATTGTGAAGGCTAGTCTTAAAGGTTTTCCTGAAGTGATACTTTATTTTCACTCTTGGTTTTAGATTTCGTAATAAAAATTTCTGCCTGGATAGTAAGCGTTTCATTATTAGCGTCGGCTTCTGAAATTATTTCCAGTAAATTTCCAAGACTTTTTCTCAATTCAAGAATCCTTTTTTGGGCAGTTACGTCTTCTTTTCCTAAACGTTCTATTGAACTGAAGTTTCTCATTTCATGGAATTGGATTTTGCTCCAAAACACATTTTTTAAAATTTGTTTAGCGTCCGCCGGGGCAAACTCCCCATCAATTAGTGCTAGTTTTTGGTTGTTGTTCATTGCTTTCTGATTTAATTTTAGAGTTAACGTTGCAAAACTGTAAAATCAAATTCATAACTTTTTATTTATCTTTGAAATGGAAAGCATAAATAATATTTATGAATTATACATTAAATCAGCTTCAAATATTTCTTAAAATAGTTAAAACAGAGAGTGTAACGAAAGCTTCGGAAGAGTTGCATTTAACTCAACCTGCGGTTTCAATACAGCTCAAAAATTTTCAGGATCAATTTGAAATACCTTTAACAGAGGTAGTGGGCAGGAAAATTTATATAACTGATTTTGGGAGAGAAATAGCCGAAGCCGCAGAAAATATTATCGAACAGGTTTATGCTATCAATTATAAAACTCAGGCATACAAAGGACAATTAACCGGCCGATTAAAAATATCGGTGGTTTCAACAGGAAAATACGTGATGCCTTACTTTCTTTCTGATTTTATGAAGGAGCATTCGGGCATAGAGTTGCTGATGGATGTAACCAATAAACACCAGGTTGTAGAGAGTTTAGAAAACAACGAGGTGGATTTTGCCCTTGTCTCTGTCTTACCAGCAGGGCTCAATATAGAAAAATTAGACCTTCTCCAAAACAAGTTATATCTGGTTGGAAACACTGAAAAAAAGTTTAAGAAAGGAATGAATTCTAAAGAACTCTTTAAAGATTTACCCTTAATTTTTAGAGAAAAGGGATCGGGAACCAGACAAACCATGGAAGGGGTTATCCAACGTAATAAGATTTCAGTTTTAAAAAAAATGGAATTAACATCAAACGAAGCTGTTAAACAGGCTGTGCTAGCCGGCCTGGGATATTCTATTATGCCTTTGATAGGAATTAAGAATGAATTGCATAACAATGAGCTGCAAATCATCCCCATAGAGGGTTTTCCGATTAAGACAACTTGGAGTTTAATTTGGTTAAAGGGGAAAAAGCATTCTCCTGTTTCAGCTTCGTATTTGAAGTATCTTGAAAAAGAAAAATCGGCTGTGGTGCATGGAAAATTTAGTTGGTACGAACAATATTAGCCGATTCGGATATATTATACGGCAATGAGAAATCTTATTATTCGTGAATATACAGCGGTCGACAAGGAATCGCTCTTAGGTATATATAAGCTTAATACACCGCAATACTTTTCCGCTGATGAAGAAAAAGACCTGCTATACTATTTGGAAAACGAGATCGAATACTACTTCGTGCTTGAATTAAACCAGCAGGTTGTTGGTGGGGGAGGCTTCAACTTTTCCGGAGATAAAACTATTGGCAAGATCAGCTGGGATCTCATACATCCAGATATTCAAGGAAAATCATTGGGAAGTATTTTGTTAAAGCATCGTATTGAAAAATTGAAAATATTCCCTACCGTTGAGCAAATTACAGTACGAACATCACAATTTGTTTATCAATTTTATGAGAAATCTGGTTTTCAGCTGATTGAAGTAGTTGAAGATTACTGGGCAAAAGGGTATCATTTATATAAGATGCAATATGTAAATTAGATCTCATGTCGAAGCAACATCTATACAAGGCAACCATCACTTGGTCGGGGAATACCGGGCAAGGGACCAAGTCGTACAAATCATACGAAAGAAGTCATACAATTTCGATAGATAACAAGGCGGATATTTTAGCTTCTTCAGATCCGGCTTTTATGGGTGATCCTTACAAACACAACCCGGAGGACTTATTGGTTTCATCACTATCAGGATGCCATATGCTATGGTATTTACATTTGTGTTTTGCAAATGGAATTACGGTGCTTGAATACACCGACGAAGCAATCGGGACAATGCAGGAAACTGAAAATACCGGCGGCCATTTTACCGAAGTGGTTTTGCGGCCTCAGGTTGTTATTGCTGATGAGGCTCAAATTGAGCGTGCGAACGAATTACATAAAGAAGCAAATCGTATGTGTTTTATTGCAAACTCCTGTAATTTTCCCGTTAGGCATGAACCATTTTGCAAGGCGTAGACTTCACATCCTTAAAACTCGTCAAGGATATAAAAAGGCACTTGAAGTCTGCTTTGGAACGGAGTGACATTACAAATTTATTCTCATTGTTGCAAACTTTTTTTTTAAGGCCCGTATAAGGTGGGTTAGCGGGGAGGATGATTCCCTTTAATACTTAGAATACGATATAATGTAAGATAAACCGCGCCTGGATAATGTTTAAGTACCTATTGACTTTTTTAATAACCTTCACACTTTTCAATAAGGCATCTGCCCAAACAGACGCGGTTAATTTCGATTATATAAAGATTGAAAATTCAGGAATAGATGTTCCGATATCAAGCATTTATCGCGATAGGAAAGGATATATGTGGTTTGGAAGTAACGTTTCAAGAATATTATACCAGTATGATGGTTACGATTTTAAGAAATTTCGGAACGATCCCGAAAATCCAAAAAGCCTTAGCAGTGAAGCTGTTTTTGACTTCACTGAAGATAAAAACGGTTCTCTCTGGGTATCTACTTATGACGGACTTAATCGTTTTAATCGCAAAAGCGCCAGCTTTGACCGCTTCAATATCAACAAAGCCACTGGCCGTGCAATGCAAGATAACTTTATTTTACGGGCAGGCTATGATCAAGAGGGTACAATGTGGATCAAAGAAACTACTACTGGTATATATACCAGGCGGGCAAATGCAAAGAAATTTAGCTTTCTTAAAATCGATGATAAAAATCCGTTTAATCCGGTCAAAGATTACCTAAGTTATTTACATATAAGTCAGTCTGGTAGGGTATGGTATTCAATTGATAAAGACATGAGAAACAAGCCCACGCTATTTTGTTATAATTCCAAAATTCGAAAAACTATAAGTTATTCACCCATTCCTGGCGACGGGACAAGTTTAGCCAAAAATAAAATTTTTGATTTTTTTGAAGACACTAAAGAAAATCTTTGGTTGATGCTTAATGGTGGCGGCATGTCGAAACTTAGCATTAAAACCGGAAAATTCACTCATTTTTTTGCTGGTAAAAAAGGCATTCCTGGTTTCCCAAAGGAATCTATAAGTTCAATTGCTGAGGATGGTAACGGACTTCTTTGGATAGGAACCCCTAAAGGGCTTTATAGCTTAAATTCTTCTACAAACAGGCTGGTACGTTATTCAAACATTCTTAATGACAGTCACAGTTTACGATCTGATAATGTACATGCTTTGTATAATGATAAAAAGGGTATACTTTGGGTTGGAACGGACAAAGGACTATGCACCTACAACTACCATGGAAAAAGATTTCAAAACTATCTGTTTGCCTCTTACAATGCACAAAGTTTAAATTCGGATACGATACATCATGCCGAAATAGACAAGAAAGGTATCGTTTGGTATCTTACAGGAAAGGGCTTGTATAAGTATAATCGGGTAGCAAAGCCTCAATTAGTCTTTTCAATTGATGGTTGTAATAAATTTATAATAGATAAACTGGTAAACCTTAGGTTTTACCTTTTGCCAAAATGTAAAATAGGTTTAGGCAGGCAACCTTAGATACTGTTAATGTGATTAACGTAAAGCTTATTTCCTGGATTAGGGATG
>JANMZB010000595.1:0-1051 GCA_031382725.1 Sphingobacteriaceae bacterium
ACAAATACTGTTTGGTTTATTGTTTTATTTAACAAATTACTGTTCGCAGTCGCGTTTCGACATATGCGAGTTGGGGCGTAAGTAACATCCTGTTTACTTTTTATCACCCTCCCTGTTTCTTACTCGCCTCAACGTTGTTTAATTCTTCCATGTATTTATCTGTGTGTTTATTAAACAAATCTGCACTCAGATTCTTTGTGTACACATCAGCATCATTTTCAAGAGTCTTAACAAATGAAATATTAATGATTCCTTGTTCTACCAACTCACGTACATAATGGTATCGAATATCAATATGTCGTGTACGTTGTCCAGATGTTGAATTCCCCGCCAAGAAAATTGCTCCAATATTGTCTCCTTGTACCTGGATAGGTAGTTTAACCTTCAGGCCCAAACTCTCAATTAGCATCTTCACAAACACTAATTCAATACATATATCAGCAATTGCCACATACTCTGCTTCAGTAGAGCTCAATGTGACTTGGCGTTGACCCTTTGATTTCCATGAGATTAATGCATCGTTTAAATATACCACGTAGCCACTAACGCTTCGCCTGGTATCACGATCACCTGCATAGTCACTGTCACATAACCCACGTAAGATAAATTCCTTGTTTGTACTGACCGTAGGTTTGAGTACCAAACATTTATTTTGTGTATCAATAACATATTTGATTGTCCTGAATAGGGCTTTTAAATGTGCTGGTGCTGCTCCATCCATAACCTTTGCCAATTCACGCACACAATTGCTTAAATCTGGTCTGCTGTGTTTCAGTAAGTACAGTAACATTCCAGCTCCACTTCTGTATTGCTTTTGCTCCAAATCTGAAACTCTGTCTTCTTCAGTAGGACGCAGTACAATATCACCTGGACCGCATGGGGTTGCATAACTCCGAAATTTACTTAATTCGGTATTGAATGTGCGTTCCATTTTCTTGATTAAATCTGGTTGGACTAAATAGATTTTTGAATCACTGGGGATTACTGTACAACCAACATACTCATGCATCTTGCCAATATCCTTGATGGAATATGTAGATTTAATTCCTTG
>JANMZB010000613.1:0-1136 GCA_031382725.1 Sphingobacteriaceae bacterium
ATACCACAGTATCCGTCTACTACGCCCACTGCCATTTGCGCATCTTTGCCGGCCACACTGACGCTCATTTACGCTCTGGATGACACTTCAGTACCACTAATGGCGGCTCTGATACCATGATCCTCGGTTCCGACTGGATCTTCCTCTAACACTACCCCGATCGCACCATCAACATCATCGGTTTCCAAGAAAAACATACCCGCAAAACCGGTTGTCGCGTGGGTACCGCTTGCGCGATGGTTTGCGACTCCAACGGCCTCGAACACCACGCCATTGCCCACCAAGCCGTCGAAAACAAAGGATCCCACACGTCGACCCTTTCGTAGAACCAGATGCGTACTTACGGTCTCGTTGTTGATTTGATGTCCCGTCGCCATCTTGGTCCCAACATGGTCCCCATCACCCAGTCCATTACATTCCCCGCATTACCTTGATGATCTTCCGCCAGCCCGCGCCCCACTGCGCTCATATTCGATACCATTTCCCGGCTACATCTTACATCTGGCGACCGATGGAATCCCCATAATCGCTACATCGACGACGTCGAAGTGATTTACCCGCTGAATCTCTTTACTCTCCATGCATTACACAGCTATAACCGTCCTATCCTCGGCCTTCACTTTACTCACTACGGTATTTTCCCTCCTTTCCTGCGCCATGTCCCACCACTGTCAGCAGATAACCAACCGCTCGGCCACCTTGAACCGTTCCACCACAATGCTGTAGCCAACTCCCGCGAATCCTGGCTCATTGGCTTTCGACTCCTCTCTCCTTGACCCTCATACCTCGGGCCGCGCTGCTTTCTTGGCCGAATTATACCTTACCAAAGTTTCACTTAGCAGTTGCCATCCTGACCACCTCCACCTATACTCATCCACCCTGACGATAGAAGCGCCTTCCTCATCGTCCCCTCTATAGCCTAGAACTCCCACGCCCCATTGTCTTTTTAGAAGCACGCGCCGTCCTCCTCCGTTGCTAACCCCAGCAGGACACCTAAGTACGAACCTGTGTCCATCTCCGACGCTTCTCGTCTCCAACACTACCTTGGGTTTCGCCCTTTTGACGCCGTCCACCACACCCTCAAACAAACCACTCACCTTACCCGCATCTTCTGTGGTGGTCTTCTCCGTGTCAAA
>JANMZB010000671.1:0-1367 GCA_031382725.1 Sphingobacteriaceae bacterium
AGGCCCGATGAACTCCGATGTAAATGAAATCAGGACACACATGCTCAAGACAGTGGAACGAAAGAAAGAGCTCCAAGATTCCATGACGAAGACCAACCACGTGATCACACGATCGATGCGAGCAGAGATACTACAGACAAATATCCATGCGCTAGCTACATCGAAAGGAGTCGGACCAAATCCCGGAAAGATCGGAGATACCATACTCCACCTCATGCAGTTATCGGACGGGACGAAACTGCGATCCCCCAACGTACTCCCTTCATTCGTAAAGGAGGCAATAAACCAAATCAAGAATAAAGTGTACGCAACTAAGAAGCCGGAAGAAGTTATGGAGACATTAACAATTCTCGCTGCAACACTCATTCTACCAGAAGTGGAGGTAATACGACGGTTCATCGACAGAACGCGCAACAAGCACCCCTACAAGTATTTGGATATCGCCTCCGACGTGTACGCGGTAAACGGAAAGGTACCAGGCGATAAGTTTGACCCGACAATCTTCAACGTGAACGGATGGACCGTCCGCGATCAGGAGGAAGAAGAGGTAGACGAAGCCCAACTGGAAGAAGAAATTAAGACTCTTAAAGAAAACCTAGAGTCCACGTCCGAACGGTTGGCAACTACCATTACAAGCCACGACATACTCGAGAAGGAAGTAGCCACCAAACAACACACTATAGCCGACGCCATGACACGAGAAGAAGCATTGAAGGAAGCCTTGAGAAACCAAGAGAGAGCCATGATGCACCTTATAGAGGAAAGAGACCTCCTGCAAGAATCTTGTATCGCTAACCAATCAAATTGCTCTGCCGCCTACGAATTATTGAGAACGGAGCAACTGAAATCAGAGAGATACAAGGAAGCATACGAAACTTCCATAACCGACAAATTACGTGTGCTAGAAGTGTTGAAAATGCAAATGACTTCCGAATTCCGATCGTTCCTTGACCACCCGTCCACCATCCAATTCCTCCAAACACGGCTCACCCAATACCAATCGAAAGACAACGGATGGAATTCCCTCATTGAGGATATTCCACTAGATACCCCGATGCAATCTACAGATGCCCCAGGTATGAAGCAAGCATGGGTAAGGTTCGCGAAGGATACTGGTATGGAGGATGTATACGGAAAGGAGTTCGACTCAGTTATGGTCCGACAAGAAAACCCAAGTCCATTTCCCCAGCCAAAATTATGGAAATTGGATAATCTTGGCTCTGGAATGCTTACGACAGATCAGTGTTCGGGCTACAGAACAGAGCGATGAATGGACATCGATCAACGTCGCGACTCGGACAAGGATAGGAGAACTTTTCCACCGTTACCATGAATTCCTCAACGATACCTTGGAGGTATCCCAGAGA
>JANMZB010000673.1:0-2506 GCA_031382725.1 Sphingobacteriaceae bacterium
CGCCTCCAGCCAATTAAGGATTTCTTTATCGGGATTTGACGAAGTGCCAAATGCTCCTTTATAACAATTCCGAGCGTTTAACGCCAAATCAACAGTTGGCGGAAAATCTGTTTTAAGAGATTTCAAAAAAGCGATAAAGCACTGATATAATTTATCCTCAGCAGAAACCTGGAATTGTTTCGGAATTATAGCGTTTGTTTCAACCGCTGAAATATTAAGAGAGGCAAAAAATTCTTCTATTTCCTCATCATGTGAGAGTATAAAAGCTTCGTAATAATCGTCTTTAACTCGGCTTAGAACAAGTAAATCTCCAACATTTTCATCTTCTCTATAAGGGAAGTTCTTTCCAAAGTTTGTTAATCTAAATTCGTTTTTTGCTGCACCATAGTAAGTAAGTATGCTTTGTGTTTCGAAATCATCTTGCCACTTGATAGTTAGATTAATCTTAATGTTCCTGCCTCTTTCGGGTTTGTTTTTTAGGAACATTGACCAAGCAGACTTACTTATCAGGTAGCCGCTTTGATGAGCTTTAGTAAGTTTTGTATCATTGGCTGATAAAAATTTACAATAAGAAATTTCAGACTGCTGTACTGATTGAATTACCTGCGGTAGTAAGCTTTCCATTTAAGGTTAATAGTTCTTTAGTTATATTTTTTCCAACAGCTTGCATCAATGGAACTACAATTGAATTTCCAAATTGCCTGTAAGCCTGATTATCAGAAACGGGAATTATGAAATTATCAGGATACCCTTGAAGTCTGGCACATTCCCTTGGTGTTAACCGTCTGGGGTTTAAGCCGTCTTGCGGAATAAGACTTTCTGAACCATCCTTATAATAACGAGCAGAAATGGTTCGTGAAATTCCATTCAAATCAGTTAAACCAAAACCGAAGCCATTTCCTTTCTCTTTATGCTTAGCAGCGTAATCTTGTAAATAGTTCCAGAGCTTATCGCTCAACGTATATTTAGGTGAAAAGTCCTCTTCAAGAATATCCCCAACTCTTTTGTTAGCTTCTGGCATTTCAGGAAACTGGAAATTCTCTTTCCCCTCAAAAGTGTTGAGGTCAAAACCGACAATAACTATTCTTTCTCGATGTTGCGGCACAAAATGTTTACCATTCAATACTTTAAAATGCAAAGAATAGTCTAATTCTTTTAAAGCCCCTTTTATGATTTTAAAAGTTTGGCCTTTGTCATGAGACACAAGATTCTTTACATTTTCAAGCAAAAATGCTTTAGGGCGTTTTGCTTCCAAAATTCTAATTATGTCAAAAAATAACGTGCCTTGAGTTTCGTCTTTAAAACCGTGTTCTCTTCCTAACGCATTTTTTTTGCTTACACCTGCGATAGAGAATGGCTGGCAAGGGAAACCGCCAATAAGAATATCATGGTCAGGAATGCTGTTTGCATTGATTTTTGTAATATCACCAAATGGGACTTCCCCGAAATTGGCTTCATAGGTTTTTTTTGCGTACGTATTCCACTCACTTGAAAAAACGCAATGTCCGCCATTATTTTGAAATGCCAGCCTAAAACCACCAATCCCAGCAAAAAGGTCAATGAATTTAAATTTCGCTTTGGATGGCGGTGGGAAAGGGACATCAAATTTCAAAGGTATATAAAGCTGTTCAGGCTCTTCTAAAATTGATAAAATTTCATTTTTTAAATAAGCTGTAGCTCCCGGCTTGAAATATTTAGAAACACCATTTTTATGATTTTGCCAATAGTGGGTTAAACTGGCAAACCCGTCATTCAAATGCTTATCTACATTTATATTGAGATTTGTTTTGATGTCGTTATATGTTGCCATTTGCTTCCCTAAGTTCCTTTTCGATTAATCCTACGCAATTTGCTAAATATTTTCGTATTTCTTTACTCCAAAATCTCAACACTTTCCAACCATGGTCTTTAAGATGTTGATTTACCAAATCATCCCTTTTTATATTACTTTCAATCTTAGTCCGCCAAAACTCTGTATTAGTTTTTATCCGGTGCTTTTCCGTCTCCCAATCTTTACCATGAAAATATTCACCATCAACAAAAATGGCAATTTTGTATTTCTTAAATGTCAGGTCGGGTTTACCGAACACGGTTTTATCGTTTTTTCGGTATCTATATCCAAGTCGCCAAAGTGCTTTTGCTAACAGTATTTCGTCCTTAGTCTCTTTGCTTTTTATGGCCTGCATATTCTTTCGCCTCTGTTCCTTCGTCAACACGTCCATAATACAAATTTAATAAAACGGTCGCTAATGCACTTTGGCGGGTGGGGAAAATTGCAGCTTTTTTGCAAGCTTTGGTTTGTGTGTCGGGATGTGTGGCTTGCAAATATGCTGCAATGTGTGTCGGAAGTTCTTTAGGGTTGCCACTAACGGTTGAGGCTTTGCGAAGATGGCGGATAGAAAGCACAACTCTGTCACCCGGCACAAAACCTTATTAAATGTAGAAATTTTCGAGAACAACGGAAACCGCCATTTTTGCAAAGGCTGTGTTATATGCGGTTTTTCTT
>JANMZB010000679.1:0-3026 GCA_031382725.1 Sphingobacteriaceae bacterium
CACCGAATCTTTGGCCATCATGTAATTACCGTAAGGTGTTTTCCAACATCACGGATAAAATCCAGGAAACTGAAATTTTGGAACCAATCGAAATTATTAACCATTTCGGCGCTATTCTCACCGCTGCCAAAATCAAGAAACTTCTTTAATTGATTTTCTAAACAAGTTACATTATGAGTTAAAACGTCTTCCGAAAGCAGGTTCCGCTCCGCCGATTTTCCGGATGGATCACCCACCATTCCTGTTGCTCCACCAACCAAAGCGTAGGGCTTATGCCCGGCTCGTTGAAAATGGATTAAGGTCATGATTTGTGTTAAGTGCCCTACGTGAAGCGAATCTGCAGTAGGATCAAAACCGATATAACCGGCGGTCATACCTTTATTCAATTCCTCTTCAGTTCCCGGCATGATATCATGCAACATACCTCTCCAGCGTAATTCTTCAACAAAATTCATGTGTATGGATTAAAGGTTGCAAAGATAGAAGAATTGAGAAATTAAAAACCGCCTTAAAAGGGAGTCGGGAATCAAATCTAAAATCCTATCTTGTAATAACGCTATTCTCTTGATAATGGCTTAATCAGGAGTGTATGAATTTTCTATCGCATTTTTACTTCGACCGATCTAACCCCGACTCACTCGGGGTATTGGGAATGGTGTTGCCTGATCTATTGAGAAATGCAAAAAAAGATTGGACCCCACGACCGGAAAAACATGAAGCTGATTTTACCGACAGTGGATTGCAAAACATTTACACTGGCTGGAAGCGCCACCTTGCTGTCGATAAGTATTTTCACTCTTCAGATTTTTTTCATACCCATACAAAGGCAATTCGCAAGCTTATTACTCCTTTTTTAAGCACTACTCCAGTCAAACTGTTTTTTGTTGCCCATATTGCTCTTGAGCTCATACTTGACAGCTTGCTTTTGAAATCGGAAAAGATAAATACCGCAGACTTTTACACTCATTTAGAAAATGCTGATAGAGAGACAATCGTGAAGTTTCTTGAAGCGAATGATATATCAGAGTCGAACGTTTTTTTCAGTTTTCTGGATGATTTTATTAAATCGCGTTACCTTAATTCTTATAGCAAGTCCGGTGAAGTTGTTTATGCTTTGAATCGTATTTGCATGAGGATTTGGGATAATCCGTTTGATGAAACTCAAAAGCTTTACCTGAAAGGTGTTTTGTCGGACTACCAGGAAATTTTACAGGAAAGTTATATGGATATTTTTAATGAGATAGAGGCGAAGTTAGAAGGCTAATTAAACTTGCCAAAAGTTTAGAACTTTTGGCAAGTTGGCAAGGATTATTATTTTAGTTGCTTAACTCTACCGATGTTCGAACCTGAAAAAGTTTACCATATCTACAACCGTGCTAACGGTAACGAAAACCTATTTATAGAAGAAAGAAACTTTCACTTTTTTCTCGATAAGTATTTTCAGCATATAACCCCAATTGCTGATACATTTGCTTTTTGTTTAATGCCTAATCATTTTCACATGATGATTAGAATAAAAAGCGAGAATGCGGTGATGACTGACCCAGGAATCGGAAATTCCCAGAAATTCGAAAATTTTGGGAAGTTTGTAAGTCATCGATTCGGGAATTTATTTAGTTCGTATACGCAATCCTTTAACAAAGTTTACTCTAGAACAGGAAGCTTGTTCCAACCGCATCTAAAGAAAAAAGAAGTGATTAATGATGCGTATTTCACTAGATTGATTCTTTACATTCATAATAATCCTGTGAAGCATGGATTTGTAAATAACCCATACGACTGGCAATTTAGTTCCATTCATCAATTAACAACTGTAGGTACCTCAAGGTTAAAAAAAGATGAGATATGGGATTGGTTCGGCGGCATTGCCGAATTAACAAGCGCACATAAAAAAATAGAAGTAATCAGAAGTGCGTTCGATTAAATAAACTTGCCAAAAGTTTAGAACTTTTGGCAAGTTCCGGCCACTATCCTATCTTCGTCACATGTCGCTTTTTGATATTAAAGAACAAATGGATACGCTCCTTCAAGAGCTTAATCAGCATAATTACAATTATTACGTTTTAGCGCAGCCAACCATATCCGATTATGAGTTCGACCATAAATTAAAGCAGCTTGAAGCTTTAGAAAAGCAGTATCCGGAGTATCAGGACGAGAACTCTCCTACTCAAAAAGTAGGTGGAGATATCACTAAAAAGTTCGAAACCGTCAAGCACAGATGGCCGATGCTTTCTTTAGGGAATACCTACAGTGAGCAGGATTTAAGGGATTTTGATGAACGCATTCGCAAAGCGATAGGCAACGATTTTGAATACGTTTGTGAATTAAAATTCGATGGTTTATCCATCAATCTTACATATGAAAATGGCAAGCTGTTACAAGCCGTAACACGAGGCGATGGTACCAAAGGCGACAAAGTAACTACCAATATCAAAACCATCCAAAAAATTCCGAAACTGCTTAAGGGCTCCGGTTATCCCGAAAACTTTGATATACGCGGCGAAATATTTATGCACCGAGCAGCATTCGAAAGATTAAATAATGAGCGACTGGAAAAGGATGAAGTTCCATATGCCAACCCCAGAAACTTTGCGGCAGGGACGGTTAAATTACAAGATTCATCAGAAGTTGCTAAACGCCCCCTCGATTGTTTTTTGTATTTTATTTATACAGAGAAGAAGTTATTTAAAACCCATTGGGAAAGTCTTCAAGCTGTTTCCGACTGGGGATTTCATGTATGCGAACACAACAAACTGACTCGAAATATTGATGAGGTTTTAGATTTCATACATCACTGGAAAGAAAAACGCTTTGGTTTAAGCTATGATATAGACGGCATTGTTATTAAAGTAAACAACTATAGTCAGCAGGAAGAATTAGGATTTACCGCTAAATCTCCCCGCTGGGCAATATCCTATAAATACAAAGCCGAAGAAGTTGAAACCATTCTGGAAAGTGTAAGCTACCAGGTTGGACGTACTGGAGCAGTAACTCCCGTTGCGAATTTGAAGCCGGTGTTACTAGCC
>JANMZB010000709.1:0-3641 GCA_031382725.1 Sphingobacteriaceae bacterium
TTACATGGCCAATTACTAAGCCTTCCAAGCCCCCGGGAATGGTTTGCACTTTCTCTGCGCTTTCAACCTCCAGGCCTATTGCAGTTAAGATTTGAGATATTTCATCGATACTCTTATCTGTGTTTACAAATTGCTTAAGCCAGTTATATGAAATCTTCATTCTTTTTTAATGATGAAGGGCAAAGATAGAAAAAAGGTGAAAGGGAAAGGTAAAAGGTTCAAGCTATGATTCTATTGCTATAACATCTCTTCATCAGCAAAACTGAAGTAGGATGTATTAGAGAAAATCACATGATCGAGCACGGCAATGTCCAGCAAAGTGGCGCCATCTCTCAATTTCTTTGTCAGACTAATATCGGCCTGACTTGGCTTCAAGTTTCCGGAAGGATGATTGTGCGCTAAAATGATAGACGCCGCATGATTCTCCAAAGCCGCCTGAAAAACGATTTTAGGATCGGCAAAAGTTCCGGCCTGACCGCCTTTGGAGATTAAGTGCTGAGATAAAACGCTATTGGCGCGGTTTAAAAGGATGATCCAAAATTCTTCATGATTCAGATCAGCGAAATATCTATTCAACAAATTGAAAATATCCTTACTGCAGGTTATCTGACTAACTTTTGAGGTTTCTGTTTCGCGGCGGCGCCTTCCTAATTCCATTGCCGAAATAATGGAAATGGCTTTGGCCTCGCCAATACCTTTAAACTTAGAAAGTTCTTTTACTGATAATCTTCCGAGCTTATCTAAATCGTTATCGAACGAATGAAGAATTCTTTTGCTTAGTTCTACCGCCGTTTCCTGGCGACTGCCCGAACCAATAAGAATGGCGATGAGTTCCGCATCGGTTAAACTCCTCCGACCTTGCAAAAGAAGTTTTTCCCGGGGCCGGTCTTCTTCTGCCCAGGATTTAATTGTGATTTTGTCTTGATAGGTTTCCATAGTTAAAACTATCAAAAAACCTTGCAAAACAAAAAAGGGGATACTTTGCAGCATCCCCTTTTCACTATAAAAAATCTCTTATTTTAAAGCATTAACGTATTTAGTCAGCTTAGACTTATTGTTAGAAGCTTTATTTTTGTGGATTACATTTTTCTTTGCAAGACGATCAAGCATTGATATAACTCTTGATAAAAGAGGAGTTGCTTCTTCTTTTGAGGTAGTACCACGCAATTTTTTTATAGCAGTACGAGTAGTTTTCGCCTGGTAGCGATTACGTAAACGTTTAGCTGCGTTTGATCTGATTCTTTTTAAAGCTGATTTATGATTTGCCATTTGTAAGCTGTTTGTTCGTCTTATTTTCGGACTGCAAATATAAGGTGAACTATTTGAAATACAAACACTATTGCCAAAATTATTTCTTTATTAAAAATATTGATAATCCCTTATCTTTCACCTATCACAAACCTATGTTTAAAAGAATATTATTTGCCGCGTTGTTGCTTGCTACTGCAGGTATATGCGCGTCTTGGGGCTTTTTCGCTCATGCCAAAATAAATCGGCTTTCGGTTTTTACGTTACCGCCCGCGATGATTAAATTTTATAAAAACAACATCTGCTATTTGGAGGCCCATGCTGTTGATCCCGATAAACGCCGATATACAGACACCGCCGAAGCGGCTCGCCATTACTTGGATGCTGATCATTATGGCTTGGCACCGTTCGATAGCATTCCGCCAAAATGGAAAGATGCAGTTGCAAAATATTCGGAGGATACGTTAAAAGCTTATGGCATTGTGCCCTGGCAAATTCAAAAAACTTATTATAATCTGGTTAAAGCTTTCGAAGAAAGGGATTCTTTGAGGATTTTAAAATTGTCTGCTGATTTGGGACATTATGTATCAGACGCTCACGTTCCATTGCATACAACGGAAAACTATAACGGACAATTCACTCATCAGGAAGGGATTCATGCTTTTTGGGAAAGCAGGCTGCCGGAGTTGTTCTCTAAACAGTATGATTTTTTTGTAGGTAAAGCAAAGTATCTAGAGAACCCCCTTAATGAAGCCTGGAAAATTCTCAAAAACACAAACTCATACAAAGATTCCGTACTTCTGATCGAAGCCCGACTTTCCAAAAAATTTCCAACTGATAGGAAATACAGCTTTTTTGAAAGGAACGGAAAGGTTGTGAGAGATTATTCTGGAGAGTATTCAACAGCTTATCATAAAGCCTTGAACGGCATGGTAGAACGACAAATGCAAGCATCAATTTTTGCTACAGGGAGTTTCTGGTATTCGGCATGGGTAGATGCCGGCCAACCTGAACTAAAACGATTTCCACAGCGCAACACAAATCTGGCAGAGCAAACCCATACATCCCCTTTAAAAGAGCGGATGATTGGCCGCCCGGAAGATTAATGCTTTTTGGATTTCTTAGTTACCAATCCATAAAGTATAGGCAGTATGGAGAAAATGGTAATCAGTAATATGATGAAAGAAAAGTTGTCTTTAAAGAATGGGGCATTTCCTAATAAGAAACCTGCAAACAGAAATATGATAATCCAGCTTGCACCGCCTGCAATGTTATAAGCCGCAAAACGAGCACGATTCATTTTGCCAACCCCCGCTACAAACGGTGCAAGTGTTCGGATGATTGGCACGTATCTGCTAAAAACAACGGCCTTTGCGCCGTGTTTGTTAAAAAACTCTTGTGTTTGAACGTAATAAGAAAGCTTCAAGATCTTGTTATGCTCCTTAAAAATCCGTACACCGATTGCCCTACCCATTTCGTAATTAATAGTGTTGCCCAATATAGCTGCAATCATTAACAACAAAGTCATTAGGTAAATATTTAAGCCAGTATCGCCGGTAGCGATTAAAGCTCCTGCCGCAAATAGCAAGGAATCTCCCGGAAGGAAAGGCGTAACTACAAATCCGGTTTCCGCAAATATAATCATGAAGAGAATGAGGTAAGTCCAGGTTCGATATTCACTTACTATTTCTACCAGATGTTTATCTATATGAAGAATAAAATCAATGAGCGTTTGTATAATTTCCAAGGTGTTTATGTTTTGCTGGCCAAAAATAGAAATACTTATTCATATCAATAAACAAAAAAAATCCGGTTGGTTAAACCGGATTTAAATTGTGTTATGTGACAGATTTGTATTATGCGTAGCTATTAAGCATGACAGGCATTACGAGCATCAGCACATCTTCCCGTTCGTCATTTGTTTGAGGAAACAGCAGGCCAGCTCTATTTGGTGTACTCATCTCAATCGTTACTTCTTCACCGCTAAGGTTATTTAACATTTCGATTAAAAACTTCGCGTTAAAGCCAATTTCCATATCATCTCCTTCATATTGGCAGCCTAAACGTTCGTGCGCTTCGTTCGAGAAATCAATATCTTCTGAAGAGATATTCAGCTCGCTTCCGGTGATTTTTAAGCGAACCTGGTGTGTAGTTTTGTTCGCAAAAATTACAACCCGGCGTAAAGAGTTTAAAAACAACGATCGATCGAGGGTTAATTTATTGTTATTATTTTGAGGAATTACAGCTTCATAATCCGGGTAGCGCTCGTCGATTAAACGGCAAATAAGATTGATATTACCGAATTTGAAGAAAGCACTTGTACTGTTGTACTCAACAGAAACGTTTAAATCATCTGCTGGCAAGGAAGATTTTAATAAGGTTAAGGCCTTTTT
>JANMZB010000726.1:0-4347 GCA_031382725.1 Sphingobacteriaceae bacterium
AATAAGATTAGTCACACCCAAGCAACAACAAAAGGTGAACGACTGGCCATTGATCTTTCCTGGGTCAATCAAAATAGTTTTGGTGGTTCTCAATATTGGTTGTTAATTCAAGACGAATACACTCGATATACATGGAGTTTCTTCCTCAAAACTAAATCCCAACTTCCAGATTATCTTATTCCCTGGCTTCTTCAGCTTCAAAAGGATCATAATCTCAAAATTCAGCATATCAGATGTGATAATTCTGGGGAAAATCTCTCCCTTTACGAATTAGTTAAAGAAGAAAAAGAATTATCCATCTGTTTTGAATTTACAGCTCCATACACTCCAGAACAACATGGAAAAGTTGAACGAAAATTTGCAACCTTATATGGAAAAGTTAGAGCTATGCTTAATTGGGCTCAACTTACAGAACAACTACGTTTCCGCTTATGGGCCCAATGTGCCCAACTAGCAACACAATTAGAAAACATAATTTCAACTCCAAATAACAATGGTGTAACATCTGCAGAATCCTTTTATGGGGAAATCCCCTTATGGACAAACAATCTACGCACATTTGGTGAGATTGGAATTGTACATGATGCTCGACGGGGAAAAATCCGAAGCAAACTAGCTGATCGAGGTCATCCTTGTATGTTTGTTGGTTATTCAAATAATCATGCATCAAATGTTTTCCAATTCCTTACTTTAGGGAAACTTTCACTCATCACATCCAGAAACGTCACATGGCTGGATAAAAGTTATGGAATCTTTAAGAACTTAAAAGAAACAGAAATCTCAGTTCTTCCAGCTACTGATGATGAAGACTATAATGAGCAAGAACCTGAAACTGACTATTATGAAGTTATTAATGAAAATGAAACTGGAGATGAATCAGATTCGGAAGGAGAAAACTACTTAGTAGAAAACCCACCTACAATATCACGTAGAGTTTCTGGGTTACAAAGAGAAATACGAAATCTTACAACCTACTACAATCCAGACCCTGATATCACTACAGAAAATGCTGAAGTAGCAATGTTAACTCGAGTATTTAATCCAACAAATATTAACTTAATTGCCAGTATACATGATGGCAACCCTGAACCTAAAACCTACTTTGAGGCAAAAGCAAGCAAAGAATGGAAATTATGGTGGGAAGCAATGTGTACAGAGTTTAAAAATATGGAGGAAAAGGAAGTTTGGAAAATCTACAAAAAGACAGAGATGCCCCTGGGCCGTAAATTAATTGGCAATAGATGGGTCTATGCTTTAAAAGAAGATGGACGTTACCGAGCACGCACTGTCGCAAAAGGTTTCAGTCAAATTCCTGGACAGGACTTTCAGGAAAACTTTGCACCTGTGATAAATGATACAACATTCCATCTGGTATTAGTTTTGAAGATTTTATTTCAACTTGAAGCAGGACAGTTCGACATTGAAACGGCTTTCTTGTATGGAGAATTGGATGAAGAAATCTGGATGGAACTACCTGATGGATACAATGACTACGTAAAAGAAAAACACAATAACTCAATTCTAAAGGAAACACATTGTGTCAAACTTTTAAAAGCATTATATGGCCTGGTTCAAGCTGCAAGACAGTGGTGGAAGAAGTTTAAAGAAGTCATGAAGACTATAAACTATTATCCAAGTCCCGTTGATCCATGTCTATTCATCAATACATCCACAGTTAAGCACTCTTTTGTCATCATCTATGTTGATGATGGTGGCATTTTTAGTACAAAAGAAAACATTGATCTATTAATCAAAGCATTGAACAAGGATTTTAAAGTCAAATACCTTGGAGCATTGGAACATTTTGTTGGTTGTCATGTTATTGAAAATATGAAACGAGATACAATTTGGATTCATCAACCAAAACTAATTAAACACTTAAAAGAAAGTTACAGTGATTTAATTGAAACAACCAGAACCTACAAAACACCAGCAAGTCCCAAAACAACAATTATGCGCCCAAAAGAAGACGATCCTTTGATTTCATCTGAAGATCAATTAAAGTACCGTTCCGTGGTTGGCATGTTATTATATTTGGTTAAACACTCAAGACCTGACATTGCAAATTCCGTTCGTGAGCTATCAAAGGTGGCTGACGGTGCAACATTAGCACATTGGAAAGCAATGACACGTTTGGTGAAATATGTTGTAAACACAGAAAATGTGGGCTTAAAGTTAAAACCAAGAAAGATTGGAGAAATGTTCACTTTGGAAGGAATCTCGGACAGCGAGTATGCTGGAGATACAGATACACGAATCAGTGTCTATGGTTATGTGTTATACTTCTGTGGAGCCCCCATTGCTTGGAAATCAAAATCTGGAAAAAGTGTTACACTATCATCAACTGAAGCTGAATACTTTGCACTCTCTGAAGTTGCAAAAGAAGTGATTTTTGTAAAGCAATTAGTGGCCTCCATGGGGATTACAATTGAGTTTCCCATAATAATCAAAGTGGATAATGTGGGAGCAATATATTTGGCAAACAATCATACAACTGGACAGCGAACTAAACACATTGATATCCGACAACATTTCGTGAGAGAGTACATTGAAGACGGTATATTAAAAGTTGTGTTTGTAAAGTCTGAAGATAATGATGCAGATATTTTTACTAAAAATACAACAGAAGAACTATTCAATAAACATTCTAAGAAACTTGTTGAGACTGTGAATCAGAACAACAACACCTGACAATAGGAAGGATGTTAAAATATATGGTTTATATTACGCGTTATTGTGCAGTGTGTTGAGTAACATGGTATTATCAAGAGCAACTCACTAGTAAGCCAGATACCTATGAAAAGGCACTAGTCACAAACAAGTCGTAATTTATGGTAAAAGAAACAATCAATAAAAATATATATATACTGATGGACTTATATACGTGATCCACAGTAGAAAGAAATAAAACAATAAAATGTATTCACGAGAAGAAAACATATTCATCTAAGTATGACACAAAAGAATGAAATGTGTCAAGAGGAAAATGTTACAGTGATCTAAGTAAGACACTGAGAAATACATGAAGTGGAAAACACTTAATAAATATAGTTCACTTGTGAACCCTACATGAGAACAGAAGAAAAGAGAAGTCGGAAGAGGATTCTTAATATAGAACTAATCTCACTCTTTTAATCTATCAGATTATCAAAATACCCTTTACTACTTCATGAAAAATCTAACACGCTATATAGCGCTGGGTTAGAGAAATCAGCGCAGTAAGGATAGTGATACGACGATCGCGTTCCATCCTTATTTGGGAAAGAGTCAGTTTGATTGTTGAGTCGATACAAACAAACTAAAGTAAGAAGTTATTGGATTTGGTGTTAAGAGCAAGAAAGAAACAAAGAGAGACAGATACTCCTGAACAGAAATTAATCCTACGTTACGCGGCACACAATTGAGAAACGAGCTATACGAACGATTACAAGTGGCGATACCAAGACGGTTATACGCCGATATCAGCGAGAATACCAAATTCCAGATAAACAAGTTCGATCACACAAGAACAGCAAGATCGAAGAAATACAGCAACGATACTACGAACATCGATATCCGGTTGATTGTTATATATATCATCCACACGAGCAGACTGAAGAACGTTGACATCGATTAACGAGACCAGTTACATCAAAGAGTACAGACGAAGTACTCAAGAACGACACCCGAGAGAAGAACTGTCCGAGACGAAACACGAACCTCCAGAGACAAAACAAGCTGTTTCATTCGAAGAATAACCGATTTACGAGAAGCCGATTCGAAATTCCTTATTACAGTACTGTTGTAATATAAGGGAACATCAAGAATATCGAAAAACGGTTGATTATTGATTGAAATACATCGATATTATCCCGATAAGAGAGGCTGTTTTGTTGTTATCATTCATCGATTTACAAGAGAGAACGCAAACGAAGGGGCTGATTACAAAGTACAGTACGGTTACTGTCAAGAACTAATCAAGAAATTATAGCAGCGAGATAAATCGTCATCGATATATACCGATTTTACCTGCATGATATATATACTCCCAGAAGACGGTACGAGTTTAACGAGCAATTATACAAGAGAAGTTTTTGTGAAATATATCATACGGGGTGCCCGGTACTACGCTACAGAAAACGAAGAAAAAGCAATTGAATACATATTACCCGGCGATATCATCGATACAGATCGAATTGAAAATACTGGACACGTAAAGAGACTACCAGATTCCTACAGTCAAGAAACTCAAGACTTATTACCTTTTGATATAAGTAAAACAAAACCAAATAGGAAACCATTACAAGAGATAAACGGGTATCAAGAAATTTTTCACATACAGGACACAGTACAGTTCTACGAGGCAAT
>JANMZB010000763.1:0-1132 GCA_031382725.1 Sphingobacteriaceae bacterium
CCGTACAGAGCCTTGTCAAGTGCTAGAACCTGGCTATCTTCCATGATATTTCCACTGAGTTCATTGAATCCCTCAGGCTTACGTAGGTATACCGTTTCATTCAATTCACCATAAAGAAAAGCCGTTTCGACGTCGATTTGCTGTACAGTCCAATCATTCATCAAAGTCAATACCAATAATAGACGTATAGTAACATCATTTGCCACCGGCGAGTGAGATTCTTCGAAATCTATGCCAGGAACTTGAGTAAATCCTTGTACCACTAAACGTGCTCGATAACGACCATCGTTCTTGATTTTTAGCACCCATCGTGTGCCCAAAGGCTTCATACCCTTTTTCATTTTTGAAATATCAATTATATTCCAAACGTTGCGTTTCTCAATATTCTGATATTCAGTTTCGATGGCTTCTTTCCAATGAACTGATTCTGAATTCGTTATGGCTTGATGGAAATTCTTGGGTTCAATTATATCACCTTGAATATGCACAAGTGCCATATCAGAATCCTCAAGGTTTCGAATCTGTTGACGAATATCCAAACGGTCCTGAAGACTGTCTGCATGTCGTGGTCGAAGGACTCGTTTTTCTTGTTCTTCATTAGCGTCTACTATAATTCCCTCCTGGATGGATACTTCGCCAAGAACATCATCCTCATCCGAGAATATTTCCACTTCCTTGGCAAAGTCATCTCCATATAGACGATCAACCCAACGAACATCCCGTGATAAGATGATCTTTTGTGTCTTGAGTTTTAGCAGGCGAAAACAGTCACCATCATGGTCTTCTGCATAACCAAGAAACACAACCTTACTTGCACGATCTGCCAATTTTGATTTGATAGAGTCACGTTCGGCGGCATAGCCGATTTGTCCAAATATCTTCAAGTGTTTTAGCCAGCGAGGTGTTGCATTAAAACCGTAAAACAATTTATATGGTGACTTGCCATCATACTTTGTTATAATATTGGTTAGATCGACGGAGGTCTTGAGGGATTCTGCCCAAAGTTTCTTCTTCATTCCATAAGTAAATTTTGCTTCATCCAACATTGCTCATGTGCAGCCGAAGCATGTAGCAATCGCGCGTTCAACAACACCGTTCTGCTGCGGTGTGTTTGGAGTAACATATTCAAGTG
>JANMZB010000832.1:0-2219 GCA_031382725.1 Sphingobacteriaceae bacterium
GGCAGTGCCGGGTGGAGTGCAGGAGCGGCCGCAGGGAACCGGGCGGCTGAAACGGGACACCATATTCTGAACATACCTAAATACTTCAATGAAGGCTATCACGGCAAAGATAGTGGTGGCAATAGTCACATGGGCGATAAATTATCAGGCAAATCATAGATCATCTTATAATCAGATCATGTTTAAACAAATGAAAAATATTGATACGGCATACAGGTATGTACGCAGTTTCACAATGATGGTAATAGCAAGCAGTTTTCTTTTATGTGCATTCGTACTTTATAAAAGTTATTCTCTTGTTGCACAAACGCAAAACAAGGTTTACATACTTGCTGGTGGTAAAGCATTGGAAGTCTATGGTGCTGACAGGAAAGATAATATCCCTGTTGAAGCCAGGGACCACATAAAAACTTTCCATCAATTATTCTTTACGCTTGATCCGGATGAAAATGTGATCCAGGGCAATGTAACTAAAGCACTTTATCTGGCCGACGGTTCGGCCAAACGTGAATACGATAACCTAAAAGAGAACGGCTATTATTCCAGCATCATAGCAGGCAATATTAGTTAGCAGATCACAGTGGACAGTGTTTCCCTGGATATGAATAGCCAACCCTTGGCCTTTCGTTGTTATGCCACGCAAAATATTATTCGCACAACAAGCACGGTTTCCCGTAGCCTGATAACAGAGGGACAGCTGCGCAATGTATCCCGTAGCGATAATAACCCGCATGGCTTCCTGATCGAGCGCTGGAGAACAATAGATAACAGGGATCTGGAAATTAAAAACCGATAGTGTATGAAAAGATCTGCGAAATATTCGGCAATTAAAGAAAAGTTTTCAGGGTCAATTCTCCGCACACAGAAAGCCTGGGCGATCTGGATTGGAAGCTACGTTAATCGTCTTTCCAGGAGAGGTAAGAAAGTAATGTTAGTCCTATTTATCCTGGTATCGGCAAGCTGGAGCCTCTTTTTAATGATTCGCCAGTCGCAGCCAGTTATAAATACAGGCAGCATTACCAAGCCGGTTCCTATGGACAATAACAAGGGTTCATCAAGCAGAATATATCTGGACAGCATTTCAAGTACTGAGGGCACATACCGCAAAGATAGCTTGCATAAAAGAGAGTAAGCACCAAACAATATTTAAACACAATTAATAACAAAAAATCAAAATTATGGAAAAACAAGTTCAATCCCCCCAAATGAAAAAGCAACGCAAATTCCTCATGGTTTTGCCCTGCCTGGTATTCCCTTTCCTCACACTCTTGTTCTGGTCATTAGGAGGAGGCGAAGTAAATGAGACCATTGCCCAAACCAAGAAGGAAGGGCTGAATATGGAACTGCCTGATGCCAATTTCGGTAAGGAAAAGCCACTGGATAAAATGAGCTATTACGATCATGCGGCATCTGACTCGGCAAAGCTTAATGAGCTTATGAAAAATGACCCTTATTATAACCAGCCGAAATCGGATAGCAACGCTAGCTTACCATCTTATGATATCAACAAGAATTCCAGTTCTGGCTATAGTCATAACAGTTACCGCGACCCTAATGAAGCAAAAGTTTATCAGAAACTCGAACAACTTAATGCTGCCATGAATAATCCGCAATATGAAAATGGCGGTTACAAAAATCGGTATAGTCAGGAACCGGCACCAGATTTAGCCACCCTCAACAGGTTGGAGCAAATGATGACAATGAATCAGAATAGCCAGCCTGACCCGGAGATGCAACAGATCAACAATCTTATGGAAAGCATACTGGACCTTCAGCATCCGGAACGTGTACAGGAAAAACTTCGGAAAACCTCTGAATTAAAGAAAGGACAAGTATATGCCATTTCTAAGGGCAGGGCAAAAGACCCGATCACTACCCTGAAAGCCGAAAATATCGATGCAGATCAAAAGAATGGTTTTTATTCCTTTGATACCACTCTTTTGCCGGATGATGCTCAAAACGCTGTATCCGCAGTGGTCCATGAGAACCAGACAATTGTCAACGGTTCTACGGTAAAGCTAAGGCTCACGGATGATATCTATGTAAATGGCGTACTTATACCTAAAGATAATTTCATCTTCGGCCTGGCATCCCTGAACGGAGAAAGGCTTATCATACAAATAGATGGTATACGGTATCATAATTCTCTTTACCCGGTATCCCTTTCTGTATACGATCTGGATGGATTGGATGGCATTTATATTCCCGGAGCAATCAGC
>JANMZB010000889.1:0-1033 GCA_031382725.1 Sphingobacteriaceae bacterium
AGAACGAAGTCTACTGCAAATAGTTCTAATACTGAATCCTGGTTCATGTATATTATGCATATACTGTAAGGTGTATTATTATTTGTGTAAATTACACAATACGCTGGTATATATAAATAAAACTTAATAAAAATTAAATTTTAGTACAAAGTACATTGAAATTTAGTATCCTAGACAATATAGTAGTAGATGACCACAACATCGGACCTCATACTTTTAAATTCTTAGTAGATACCAGGTAGTAGTTAAACGATTTGTAGTTATAATAAGTAATTACTTAAGGTACTTTATGAGTTTTATGATTCCTGTAATTTTATTTGCCTGTTGTAAACTGAAAATGCAAATGTATATAAATATATTATGTCCTTGAATTACACGCACATAAAACTAAGAACTAAAATAAAATATAAGCGCACAACCAGTAACAGGTGTACAAGTACAAATAAAGAAGATTATATCCTGTGCACGTCGATTCACACCAAGTGATACGTAATTAAGTTTTCACCAATCGGTGTAAATTGTCGTTGGGAATTGGTTTCATCGCCGAAATAACTGAATGATACAGTAACATAGTATTTATAATTTGTGTTTTCTATTTTACTGTTATTTCAATATCAGTATTACTCTAGTCACTTACACTGTAAGCACCTCCCGGTACATAAAAAATAGAGGTATTTAAATACCAGGTATATAATACAACGTATTTCTCTATACGTTGTGGAGAATGAAATTACAGTACAGATGGATTTTTGTCAATAATATTAATCTTCCAGACAAATACCTGTACAGTATGTACAGTAGTAATGTGATTTTGTTTGAGAGATTCTCCGAGTACACTTGTACCTGGGACATCAAATAACTAACCAACACACAAATCATCATGAACTGGTATAAATCTGTATTAATTTTTCATTGTACTATAGTACCGCAAATTCATTACAGTGTTTCCTTTTACCGTACATGGTACTTGTACCGGTAGTAATAGTACAAGAAGTATCGATTTGATCCGAGTACTTGTACCAGGTACTGTTCT
>JANMZB010000921.1:0-1216 GCA_031382725.1 Sphingobacteriaceae bacterium
CCGACGAGTGAATTCAGGGTTAATAGGGTCAATTGTTCTTTTTACAAATTCATCTCCTATTGTTTTAATAATTAAGTCGTATCCGTATAATGGCACCTGTGTACGACGAAATACGTCATAGATTTTCGTGTATGCAATAAACCCTTCAGATACTAATCTATTATATATTATATCATCTGTTTTTATAACAAGATTGCCTTTTATTATTGAATTATTATCATTATTTTGATTTTCAACAGTCAATTCATTTGGTTCCTGAATTTGCATGGAAGAATTATCGGATGATTGATCAATATTATTATCAGGAGTGTAATCGTAATTTGCCTCTAACTCGCTATGTTCTTCGTTTAATGTATCTAATTGCGTATATTTGATGTTTTGATTCATTAAACGCAATTTTTTGTGGTCCGATCCGGCTTCTTTTTCTTGTGTGTTAACAGATAATACAGAAACTGATAAATTATCATGACATGGTGTATTGTTGAATATACTTGTGTCATTGCTATTGTTTTGTGGTATAACTCTTTTCGGGTAAATAGAATTATTTCTAGACACTGGTACGATATGGTGCGTGTTGTATTGAATTTGATAACCAATTTGAGTTCCGATAATCGGTGGAGTATCTGTATTAAGTTGTTCTATTGCGGGCAACGGTAATATGGTATTTGGGTTTATATTGGAACATGTGGTATGTGCAAGATGACGGCGGAGATTTTTAACATGTTTTCCACATCCATTACATTGTTGTTGCCCATGCGTGGATCCTTTTGGACGTCCCATTATTTTGATGATCCCAATATTGTGATTACGAATTTCGAAATTTTATTTGTGGTTTTATTGTATAATAAGTACTAATAGGTATTTAAATGTGCAAATATGTGCTTTGCGTAATTTCCAATTATTTCCCTATAATATTAGTTTCATTATAATCTACGATCTAATAAGTGGTTAATTAATATATCCCGCTTCAAGTATTTGAAAATTGAAGCGAGCATGGTTAATAGATGTATTAATTATGACAAAACGAAGAAAAATATTGTGTAAATAATACAAATTGCTAACTTGAAATTCGTGTATATATTTTATTTGCTACTACTAAAAAATTAATATTAGGAAATAAAATATATACACGAATTTCAAGTTAGCAATTTTTATTATTTACACAATATTTTTCTTCGTTTTGTCATAATTAATACATCTATTAACCATGCTCGCT
>JANMZB010000944.1:0-1111 GCA_031382725.1 Sphingobacteriaceae bacterium
CACCAACGTCGTGGATGAAGTCCATGATTGTTTCATGGTAGTCGCCTTTTCGTTTCCAGGGGTAAATGCGATCATAACCAAGTCCGTTGGTGAAAATTGTTCCCCCAATATGTACGTGGACAGATTTGAGTTTCGAGAACATTTGATCAGCATAAAATTTGCCCTTCACGGCAGGAAACTTCATCCATGGTGCCTTTTTCCGTACCTTTCTTTCCGAAGGTATAAAGACGTTTGTGTTGTAAAGTTGCGGAAGCGGCAATTAACCCAATCCCCCACCGTTTGGCCAGTATTTCTGGAGTAATGGCCGAACGCCGTTCCGAGGTTGTGAGGGAAGATAGGTAACGTGCACCGTGAGAGGTGGGATAAAGATCCTGGTCGAGGATGATGGCGGCAGACAAATCGTCGTTATTGTTGGCCGGTGTGATGTGAACGGTAGCAATCATCCGGTGATATAAGGTTTCATCGTCAATGGTTTCCACCAGCGCTATTGTGCTGGCCAGGATGGTACTGGCCACCCCAGCAGGGGTGGGAACCCATTCTTCATTGATTATATCGGTCGGGGTGGAGGCTAGAGCAGATATGACAACAGTTTGGGTAGCTTGTTGTTCCGCTAATCCGGCAGAAGAGAAGCCCCAGTCGGCGGGAGAGGTTAACTCCACGCGAGGCAAATCAACAATGTCCGAAGGAGAGGGTAGATGCGTCTCGAAGTATGATACGACGCCGCGAAGTGACAAAGGAATCTTGAGGTTGTACGTGGTATCGAAGATACAATGCGTACTACGCGAGTCGAATTGGGTAGGAGTGTCATCGACCTGCAGCCCATTGTGACGAAGCTGATTTGGACAAAGGAGAGAGTGAGGGAGTCGCTCACCAAAATATATACACTCGTGTAGAACGAGCAGGTAAGATTGACCATTGCGTGGGTCAACCCATACAGTAGCAGCAGACGTGATAGGTACATTGCGTAGCGGGACGAGTTCCGGGGAATATCCATGTACATCCACGGAGCGCGTGGATCGTGTAACTGTACGAAGTTTGAACCAGCAACAGAGGTATCAGCATGGGAGTCGAGCTCGCAGGAAAGAGGGAATCAAGAGGAGAGTGCCAAGTC
>JANMZB010000006.1:0-3881 GCA_031382725.1 Sphingobacteriaceae bacterium
AGAAATTGATGAGCAGCAATTACTTATATCAATTACAAAAGCTTAAAATGGAAAATCACGAAAAAACAAGATATTCTGACGTAGAATTACAGGAGTTCAAGGATCTGATTCTTGAAAAATTAAGAGTAGCCAAAGAAGAACTTGGTTCGCTAACACAGTCGTTAAGTAATCCAAACCTTAACGGTACTGATGATACTGCCGGCACTTACAAAACATTGGAAGATGGTTCCGCAACTTTAGAAAAAGAGCAAATAAACCAGCTTGCTGCACGTCAGAAAAAGTTTATTGAAAATCTTGAAGCTGCATTAGTACGTATCGAGAATAAAACTTACGGTATTTGCCGCGAAACCGGAAAGTTAATTCAGAAAGAGCGCTTACGTTCGGTTCCTCACACTACTTTGAGCATGGAAGCTAAATTGAAGCAAAATTAATGAAAGCTTATTACAAGCCTTTTCTTGCCATAGTTGGGATTCTGCTTGCAGATCAGCTGCTTAAGTTCTGGATCAAACTAAACATGACGCTCGGTCAGGAATTTCAATTAGTAGGAAAATGGGCTTTGATTCATTTTACCGAAAATAATGGAATGGCCTTCGGAATGGAGTTTGGTGGCGAGGCTGGAAAGCTTGCTTTAACTTTATTTAGAATTGCGGCCGTAACCATGATTGGTTATGGCGTGGTTTACCTCATTAAAAATAAATATCACCGGGGGCTGATTTTAAATTTAGCCCTCATTTTTGCCGGTGCTTTAGGGAATATTATCGACTCTACGTTTTACGGGATGATATTTACAGAAAGCAATTTCTTCGAAACCGCAAAGTTCTTACCCGGTCAGGGTTATGCCGGTCTGTTTCATGGAAAGGTCGTTGATATGTTCTATTTCCCCATTATACAGGGAATAATACCAACGTGGTTTCCAATCTGGGGGGGCGAAGATTTTATATTTTTCAGACCTGTATTTAATATTGCCGACGCCGCAATCTCAATCGGCGTTATTTCTATTCTTATTTTCCAGAAGAGGTACTTTAAAGAAGAGCGTGTGGAAGAAAGTTATCCGCATAGCGAAATTGTAGAGGAATAGTTTTCCAGCTTAACGGGCCTTGTTCGCTGATTTTTGCATTCGACGTGAGGGATAGAAACGAAAAGCCCACAGCCATGAGGAACGAATGGCGAGGACTTGTAGTGTATAGCCCGACCCGCAGGGGCACGCCCAAATTTACTTCTTCTCATTGCCAACTTTAGCCACAAAAACCCTAAGACACAGGGCAGAACTTCGAGTCTTAGTGCCTTCGTGGCATTACTATTAAAAGCATACAAGCCGGCTTCATTGACTAATTGTTTAGCCACAAAGGCACTAAGGCACAAAGCAGGATTCCAAATCTTCGCGCCATAATTTTAATCATACACTAAATCGACTCAATTTATCCATTACTTAAAGAGATGCTCTTTATGGAATAAGTAATATTTCGCATCTTTAGTAAACACACTAAAATATATATTTATGAAAAGATTAGTTCTTATTGCTTTACTAAGCATCATCACGGTATCAGGGTATTCGCAAAATGTAGATACCCGCCGCAGAATCGAGGTTTCAGGATCAGCGGAAGCTGAGGTTACACCAGATATTATTTATGTGGGTATTTCGCTGAAGGAATACTTCCGTGAGAATAAAAAGAAAGTAGAAATTGAGGAGTTGGAAAAGCAACTCCAGTCCGCTGTGATTAATGCCGGAATACCGAAAGAGAATTTCACGATCAACAATATTTCGAGTTACAATTATGCTTATGAAAGGAAGAAAAACCCATCATTTTTGGCTCGAAAACAATACCGGATTAAGGTTACCGATTTAAATAAATATAACCAGATAATTAGTGCAGTAGATCCACGTGCAGTGGAATATACAAATATCGAGAGTTACGATTACTCTAGGATTGAATCGCTAAAGCAAGAGCTTAAAATTAAAGCGTTGAAGGCGGCAAAAGATAAGGCTTCTTACCTGGCCGAAGCTGTTGGAGATAAAGTGGCTGATGCGCTCGAAATACAGGAAATTAATAACGAGTATTACCCGCAGCCTATGTACAGAGCCAATGCAACGATGAGTATGGAAAAGGGAATGGGTGCGCAGGATATGGCACCAATGCCTGATATTGATTTTAAGAAGATAAAGCTGAATTACCAGATGCGAGCTGTGTTTGAGTTGAAAAATTAATAAAACCTGCATGAGTTTGCCGCTTACAAATCTGGATGAATAATTTATGTAAGCTTTTAAGCCTAAAATAGAGTTTAACAAAAATGCCTGGTCTTGATAAGCAAGCCAGGCATTTTTTATTCTTGAATTCTTTTACTCCTTTATTCTTCCATTCTTTATTAAAGCACCGCATTTGCAAGCATTGCTTCCAGTTCATCTAGATCAAATGGTTTAGCAAGATAAGTGTCTGCCCCCGCTTCTTTAGCCAATCTTTCTACTTCATTATTAGCAGAAAAATAGATAACTGGAATTGACTTATACTCTACGTGACTTTTGATAAGTTTTGTCGCCGTTTTGCCGCCCGCTTCAGGTATCCAGTTGTCCATCATAATAACATCTGGTTTTGTTTCAGCAATATCGCTTAAGATGTTGGCGCAGGTTGTGCGGGTGTTAATTTTCCAACCTTTATCTTCAAGCAAATAAATTAAAATGCTGAGGATATCTTCATCATCATCAAAAACTAAAACACTCTTTTCCATCTTGAAAGTAAAGCTATAAATAAATTAGTTGTGCAAAAAATTAATTATTAATTTAATTGCTAAATTATTTTGTTAGCATTTATGAAATACCAGAAATGCTTATTTCGCTTAGTACCGCACTCATCAAAGTTTTATGAAGATAAAGAAATTTTAATTCTAATTACTTGAATCTGAAGTATTTTCGGAAGGTAAACTATCTCACAAGGAATCTTACTCCCCTCAAGTTTATGTTGGCGGGGAGTTTAAATTAGTTTCTTAAGAGCAATGTTTGATTCGTTAATCAGATGCGGTAGCGAAGAGAAATAGTATTACCAATAGCTTGAACTAACTCTTTGAGAATCGGGCTTGAACTTTCTTTCTGACTCCAGGCACTTTGTCCTTCTTTTAAAAGGGTTACCGTAGTGCCTTGTAGCAAAATTTGAGATTCTACTATCCGGTCTATTTGGTCTAACCTTATAAGTTGAAAATGGAACTTCGCTCCTGCGAGATTTATGGTAAAAACTTGACCCATATATGAGTTTAATTGGTTGGTTAGCGCAATTATAACAAAAATTTCAGCTTTCTTGTTTGAGGCATATCAATATCTATTTAATTTTTAACGTTACATATCTTGTATCAGAACCAACTGATAACCCATTCTAAAACTTTCCAAATTGCAAACAAAAAAGCTATAAACATAACTGTCAAAACGATCAAAGCTGTTACCCAAACACCTTTGCCACTGCCCTGATGCCTGCCTTCTTCGTAATGTTCTTTTAAAAGGCGGATGTTTTTAGAATTCGCTTTATAGGTAAAATCAAAAATTTGTCCAAGGATTGGAATAGCGCCAATAGTTAAATCCAGGATTGCATTCACGGCCATTAGTGTAACAATTTTTCCGCTTGCGCCGTTCTTAGCCATCGTTAAAATTAAGGCTGCTGATAAGGCAGATCCAGAGAGGGCTCCAGCAAAAGGGATAAGATTCAAAATCGGATCTAATCCAAACCTAAAGTTTGTTCCGGGAATGCGGAAGCGTTCATCCAGTAAATAAGCAATT
The DNA here is from genome assembly GCA_031382725.1 of Sphingobacteriaceae bacterium. Taxonomy (GTDB): domain Bacteria; phylum Bacteroidota; class Bacteroidia; order Sphingobacteriales; family Sphingobacteriaceae; genus Paradesertivirga. The sequence goes on from JANMZB010000006.1 coordinate 3,761, forward strand.
TGCTCTACCCACCTTAGTTTGCCGGTAAGCTTTACAAGCTCTGGTTTATTCTTAATCATCATTAGTTTCTAAAGTTTTGTGTAACCATTATTCCGTAAATATTACCATCAAGTATGCCAAT
>JANMZB010000058.1:0-9569 GCA_031382725.1 Sphingobacteriaceae bacterium
GAAAAACCTTTGCGTCCTTTGCGTGAAAAATCTATAAACCTAATACGCCCTTGCAAATAACACCCGCTGCGTTGATGGCTTACCACTATAAATACACACACCTTCCTCTTGTTTATTATTTAAAGGAATACAACGAATAGTGGCCTTAATTTCTTCCTTAATCTTTTGTTCCGTTTCCGGTGTCCCATCCCAGTGAGCTGAAACAAAACCTGCCTTTGTATCTAATATTTCTTTAAACTCTTGGTAAGAATTCACCTCTGTAGTATTTTCTTCGCGGAAGCTATGGGCTTTTTGATAAATGTTTTTTTGAATATCATTCAGCAAGTTTTCAATTCTTTCAGCCAGACCTTCCCTACTAACTGTTTCCTTTTCTCGGGTATCACGCCGGGCAATTTCTGCCGTTCCGTTTTCCAAGTCCCTTCCGCCTAAGGCGATACGCACTGGCACACCTTTCAATTCATACTCAGCGAACTTAAACCCGGGGCGCTGGGTATCGCGATTATCGTATTTAACTGAAATGTTTTTCGCTTTTAGTTCTTTACTCAAATTCTCAGCTACTTCAGATATTGCTGCGAATTCATCTTCGCCTTTGTAGATGGGCACGATGACCACTTGTATTGGCGCCAGCATCGGGGGTAACACTAATCCGGCATCATCAGAATGAGCCATAATAAGCGCTCCCATTAATCGAGTGGAAACACCCCAAGATGTTGCCCAAACGTAATCCAACTTACCTTCTTTACTTGTAAACTTTACATCAAAAGCTTTCGCGAAATTCTGACCTAAAAAATGTGAAGTTCCAGCCTGCAAAGCTTTTCCATCTTGCATCAAAGCTTCAATACAATACGTTTCTAAAGCCCCTGCGAAACGTTCGTTAGCTGTCTTGATTCCTTTTATTACCGGAACAGCCATCCAGTTTTCCGCAAAATCAGCATATACATCAAGCATTCTTTCAGCTTCCTCAACCGCTTCCTGTTGGGTTGCGTGTGCGGTGTGCCCTTCCTGCCACAGGAATTCTGCGGTGCGCAAAAACAAACGGGTGCGCATTTCCCAGCGAACCACATTGGCCCATTGATTAACTAAGATTGGCAAATCACGGTAGGATTGAATCCAGCCTTTGTACGTATTCCATATAATGGTTTCTGAGGTTGGTCGGACGATTAATTCCTCCTCCAGTTTAGCATCTTCATCAACAACAATGTTTCCGTTTCCATCATTTTTTAACCGGTAGTGAGTTACAACAGCACATTCGGTGGCAAAACCTTCAACATGTGAAGCTTCTTTAGAAAAAAATGATTTAGGAATAAATAGGGGAAAATAAGCGTTAGAATGGCCAGTATCTTTAAACATTTTATCGAGCGCCGCCTGCATTTTCTCCCAAATAGAGTAGCCATAAGGTTTAATAACCATACATCCTCTCACCGCAGAATGCTCGGCCAGATCGGCTTTTGTTACAAGTTCATTATACCATTGAGAATAATCTTCTTTTCTGCTTGTAATTCCCTTACCCATAGTGTTTTTTAATAATATTATATGTATTTTAGTAACACAAATACGCGAGCGGCAAAGTTATAAAACTAGTCGAGGTATTTTAATTAATGATGCAACCAATTTAAGCCTGGTATCGTCGTTAATAATACATTAGGTTATAATACCACACACACACTTTATAAACTAACACGCAATGAAAAAATTTCTACTACCGGCTTTTGCAGTTTCGGCAATTTTGCTGAATTCCTGCTCAACCTCTCAGCTTGCCAGGCAAGCTGACAACAACGACGATGTTTATTACACTGAAGCCAGGGCGAAAGTTGTTCAGCCACGGGCACCAAGGGAAGAAACGTATCAATCAGACGAAAGAACTCAATCCGCGCAACCAGAGCAATCTACCCGGTCTGATCAAAATTACCGAACGGATGATCAATTGTATAGGGATCAAAACAACTCTGACAGATATTACGATGATGAGTATTACTATTCATCTAGAATAAACCGTTTTTATTACAATTCTCCTTACAGACCATATTACGACCGGTATGCCTACAATTACAATCCGTGGTATACCTATTCTTACGATCCTTTCTTTTATGATCCCTGGTTATTCAGGCCGGGTGTTTCAGTTTGGGTGAATACCGGAAGATTTAATAGTCCGTATTATAATCCTTTTTACAGTAATTACTATGGCTATTACGGTGGCGGTTATAACAACGGTTATTGGGGACCGTACTCTTATTATAACACGTATCCGGGATATGGCTATGGAAATTATTATGGTGGTGGAGGAACACGTTATAATAGCCCTAATTACAGACCACGGCCTAATCGTGGCGGTAATGAAGTTTATAGACCATCGAATGCCGGAACAATAGTTACTGGTGGTGAGCGAAGAGGATCTTCTACTCGTGAAAGAGTTTACCGTGAGGGCGACCGTGTAAGTGGTGAACGGGATGATGATAATTCTGCTGCAGATACAAGACCTACTCGTCGTCCACGCCCATCCGTCCTTGATAATACTTCAGACCGAAACAGAACAGAGGCTACTACAAGCAGCGAGCAACCTGCAACCAACACTGAACGTGCAGCTCCAAATGAACGCCCGGTACAAGCAGAACGTCAGCGACCAGCACAAGTAGAACGCGAGCGCCCGGCACAGGTGGAGCGGCAGCGCCCAGTTCAAACTGAACGCGAGCGTTATACTCCTCCGCCATCAACACGAGAGACCTACTCTCCACCGCCTCCAAGTAATTCCGGAAGAAGCAGTGATAATAGTGGAAGTGAAAACAATAGTGGCGGAAGATCTGGCCGTCCATCAAGAGGAGGAAACTAAATGAAATACATATTTATGATTCTATTAATTGCAGGTTTTGCAGTTAATAAGGAAGCTTACGGACAAAATTATTCTGTTGATGCTTTGAGATTTTCACAATATCAATTTGGCTCTACTGCCAGATTGAAATCGCTAGGAAACGCACAAACTGCTGTGGGAGGTGACCTAAGTTCACTAGGAGGTAACCCTGCCGGGCTTGGTCTTTTTACTCGTTCTGAGTTTTCTTTGACGACTGAAATAATGCAATACGCCTCTGAGAGTAATTACTTTAGTCAAAGCACTAATGCAAGTCGTGGCCGTTTTGATTTAAATAATTTAGGAGCTGTCTTTGTGGTTCCCATGTCTAAATCATCAGGACAAGATCCAAGCTCTGGATTAATTAGTTTTAACTTCGGCCTGGGTTATAATAAAACAAATGATTTTGGAAATAAGATACGATTTACAGGTATAAACCCTCAAAATTCAATAGCAAATTTTTATGCTGAAATAGCAAATTCATACTCCGGTACTTTAGATGAAGGGAGCCTTGAAGATGCTGCTGCCCAGGCTCAATTAATTGGATTACCTTCAAATTCCTCCAATTACATCTCAGCCACGAATTCGGCAAACAGACTTCAAGACGAAGTTTTAATTAGAAATGGATCTCAATCTGAGTTTAATTTAGCCGCGGGCCTAAATATTGGGAATAAATTTTATTTAGGGACTAGTGTAGGCTTTTTAGGTATAAATTATACTTCAGACAATACCTTTACTGAAGAAGGTAGCATATCATATCCTGATGCTACCGAAAATTATAATACTAATTATTATCAGCAATTTAAGTCCAAAGGTCAAGGCTTTAACATAAAATTGGGTGCAATTTTTCGACCAAATCAGTATACCCGATTAGGTGCAACCGCACAATCTCCAAATTGGTATACAATTGACGAAACTTATACTGAGAGCAATAATACTCGTCTTACCGATAATCCAGATTTTGAAGATATGAACGTTCGCTCTCAAAATCAAAGTTCTGATTTTACGTATGGGCTTAAAACACCTGCCAAATTCTCTTTGGGTGCTGCACTATTTGAAAGCAAAATTGGTTTTATTACCGGTGATGTTGAATTTGTTGATTATAGTTCGATGGAACTTACGAGTAATGATAACGCTGATGATTTTGTTGAAGACAATAGGTTTATAGTGAACAATTACAAAAATGCTCTTAACTACAAGGCGGGTGTCGAGATTAAAGCTCTATCACCTCTATTGTTACGTGGCGGATATTCTTTCACTGAATCACCCATTGAGAATTCAGATATGGATTTGAATGTAAATACTTATTCTTTTGGTGGCGGCTATAGGCGAGGAAATATAAGTATCGACATTGCTTACCTCACGAGCTCAATAAACTCACAAGTAAGTCCTTATAAACTTGATAACGGAATCAATCCTGTCGCTACTTCTAAATCCTCAAGAAATGGAATCTTCATCACGATAGGCACCCGGTTTTAATCCAGACATTTTTTCATAATTGAGGGGGATCAATGGTCCCCCTTTTTTTATTTGACAAAATCCATCGACACAAATATTACAAAGGAAGCTAAACCAATCCTCCCTCATCGTGTTATTATCTTAACCAATTATTTCACCCAGAATATATGTCGATCAATCACCCTAATCTATCTATTCTATAGCAAATGAATCGCATTTTACTTATAGAAGACGATGAAGCCGTTAGAAGTGTAATTCAGGAAGCACTCACAGATTATACCGTTATCGCAACCGACGATACCAGCAACATTTTCCAGTTAATTGAAGAGCATAAACCAGATCTGGTTTTAATGGATTATATCCTGCCGCATATCAACGGCGGAGAGCTTTGTCACCAGATTAAGGTCAATCCTTCAACCGCAGATTTGCCCGTAATTATAATTTCCGGTTACCCGAGAATATTATATTCCCTAGGTTCTTATGGCTGCGATGCGATTTTGGAAAAGCCTTTCGATTTATCGAAATTATTAGATACTGTTGCAGAATTTGATTTGCAATAGTTATGGCTGTGTGCAGTAGAAACACTAAAACAAAAGCCTCTTTCGGGGCTTTCATTATTTCATTTTATCCTTAATGTATTTTTCGATCACTTTACGGTCGCTGCTGCCCGTTGCGCGCTTAGCACCACCAATAGCCTGACTGCTTACACCAAGTTTTTTGCCAGATATTTAACCTCATATTCCTGAGAAGAGTTCAATCACTCCTCTCGGTCTTTACTCCTCTTTTTGCCATAGTCTTTCTATTTTAGTTTTTTTATAGGTATGAATTTTAACAACAAATCAGAATGATGGTTTTTGATTTTAAAATACTCTAACTTAGACTGAAATAAACCTTTAACAACCCATTTCTTGATGTCTCTATTTGCCGTTCTTTTCGGGATATTTATCCTATTAATCCTGGTAATAAAAAAGCTTAACCCAATGCTTGCATTGCTGATAGTAGCCATCATTACAGGAGCTTTATTAAAAATGCCGATTGATGTGCTTATTAAATCAATTACAAGCGGTATTGGAAACACCCTGGGTAGCTTGGTCATGGTACTAGCATTAGGTGCAATGATCGGGAAACTGGCGGAAGAAAGCGGCGCAGCATTGAAGCTTGTATCGGTATTAGTTGGATGGTTTGGTCAAAAAAACATTCAATGGGCTATATTAATTACTGCCCTTTTAGTTGGAATTCCTTTATTTTATAATGCTGGTTTTGTAGTCCTTATTCCTTTGGTATTTGCTATTGGATCTGCCACCCGCATGCCTGTTTTATATCTGGGGCTTCCAATGGCAGCGGCATTATCTGTAACGCATGGCTTTCTTCCACCCCATCCGGGACCGATTGCTTTAGTAACCATTTTTCATGCTGATGTGGGTAGAGTGTTATTATACGGTTTAGCATTAGCGGTTCCTACATCAATTATTGCAGGAATATATTTACCTAAACTTCTTCTTAAAGGGAGTAACAATGTTAGCCTTGATAGCAAAATAGTTATAACTGATAGAGTAATGCCCTCGGCATTCAAGAGTTTCGTGATTGCGCTAATGCCGATTGTTTTTATAACAATTGGCACTTTGGGTGGAGCATTCTCGCCAAACTTGGGAAAATCATTCTTTACTTTTTTATCCGATCCAACATTCGCTTTATTGCTTTCGCTGATTATTACCCTGGCTATAATTGACATTCCTTTACAGGAAGCGATGAATCATTCGGTCGAAGGTGTAAAGTCTGTAGCCATGATTCTTTTAATTATTGCTGCCGGAGGCGCTTTTAAACAGATTCTGATAGATAGCGGAATTGGAGAAACCATTAAAGAATATTCCGCTTTAATAAATTTATCGCCTTTGTTTTTGGCCTGGCTCATTACAGCAATGCTGAGGGTCACACTTGGCTCTGCTACGGTGGCTGCACTTACTGCATCCGGCATGGTGCTGCCCTTAATTCAAACAGGCACATCACCCGAACTAATGGTTTTGGCTGTCGGGGCAGGAAGCCTGATGCTTTCTCATGTTAATGATACTGGTTTCTGGATGTTTAAAGAATATTTTAATCTTACGATTAAAGAAACTTTTAAAACATGGACGGTGATGGAAAGTGTGGTATCTCTACTTGGCTTGATTGGAGTGCTTTTATTGGATAGAATTATTTAGGCTAAGCCTTAACCTTTTCCACCAAAACATTCAAACCTTTTCCTGCAAGTAACAATTCCGCAGTAATCGTTTTTGTATAAGCTTTTATCTCCTCCTTAAAATCTTGAACTGATGCTCCAGATCGGATTTCTTCAAGACGTTTTTCCCAGTTACCGGTTAGTTCAGCCTGAGCAATTTTTTTGTCCTTAACCACATCATAAACCGCTAATCCCTTTTCTGAGGGAACAAGGTTTTTCTTTTCACGAATAATATACTCCCTTTTAATAAGTGTTTCGATAATTGAAGCGCGGGTTGCGGGAGTTCCTAATCCGCTATCTTTCATCGCATAACGTAGCTCGTCATCCTCAATTTCCTTACCTGCTGTTTCTAATGCTTTAAGCAGACTGGCTTCATTAAATAGCGGCTTTGGTTTGGTTTGTTTTTCAAGCAGGATCTTGTTTTCTATCGGCAGCTGCTCACCTTTATCAACCTTAGGCAATGTCGCATTCTCATCTTCTGCTTTTTCTTCGTCTGCTTCATTAAACACCAAACGCCATCCTGCCGAACGAATTACAGTTCCGTTAGCGACAAACTTGACACCTGATTCAATGCTGATTTTTGTGAGATCCTTAATACATTCCTTATGAAAAGCTTCCAGCATTCTCCCCACAACCATGTTATAAACAGCTTGCTTATCTTCCGAAAGGTAGTTTGCTGGTTCGCCGGTAGGCAAAATAGCGTGGTGATCTGTTACCTTTTTCGCATTAACGCTTCGCTTGTTTAACGGGTTTGTACTTAAAAAATCGGCCTGCTTTCCAAAGTCGGGATGGCTTTTAAGTTTTTCTATTAATGAAGGAACACCAGCAAAAACATCTTCCCCGATATAACGGCTCCCTGTACGGGGATAAGAGATGAGTTTACTTTCATACAAATTTTGAAGAATGGTTAAAGTCTGATCGGCAGTATAGCCTTTACGCTTATTCGCTTCCTGCTGAATACTACTTAAATCGTGCAATAAGGGCGGTGGTTCTTTTTTGGTTTTTGCTTCTACATTTACAATATTCCCACCGTTTGAAAACCCTGAAGCAACATCTTCAATCTTATCAAAGGCCGCTTGCGCTTTGTCTTTATCCTTATAATTTTCAACCGAAATCGCTTTAAATAGCTGTCCATTTTTTGATAATTGAATACTTAGCTGATAAAACGTTTGCGGGATAAAATTCTTTTGCTCAATATATCTCGCGCAAATCATAGCTAAAGTTGGCGTTTGAACTCTACCCAAAGACAGTACTGAACGGTTTCCTGCCGAAATACTAAGTGCCTGTGTGGCATTCATCCCAACCAGCCAATCTGATTCTGAGCGACAATGAGCAGAGTAAAACAAGGTATCATATTCTGTTCCAGGCTTTAGGTTTCTGAAACCGTCTTTTATAGCGGCATCGGTTTGAGATGAAATCCATAATCGCCGGAAAGGCTTCTTACATTTTAAATAGTAATAAATGTATCTGAAAATAAGCTCACCTTCGCGTCCGGCATCCGTTGCAACGATTATTTCGGTAGCTGAATCAAATAGCATTTTGATAGTATCAAGCTGCTTCTTTACGGCGGGATCATCTACAAAACCATCTTTAGTTTTTACTTTCCTGATCGCCAGTTTAAACTTCTGCGGAAGCATGGGTAAATGCTGGGCACGCCAACCGTAAAAACCATAATCCTGAGGTGGTGCAAGTTGCAAAAGATGGCCAAATGCCCAGGTGAAAGAATAGTTTGTACCCTCAATATAGCCGTCCTTTTTAATTGTAGCTCCGAATACTTTAGCAAGTTCGCGCGCTACAGAAGGCTTTTCTGCAATAACAACTTTCATTAGAACAGATATGAGATTTGAGACACTAGATGTGAGATCCTGTAAGGTTTCATATCGGTTTGTGATACTTAATTATTATGGTTTATCTATTGAAACAAAGAATACTGAATGCTTGGCCGATGGACCGGTTTAGCTGGACGAATAGGAATTTCCGGGGAACCGTTAATTTGATAAACCTGAGATTCTTCAAACCTGGAAGCTACAACAACGCGGGTATTTCCGGCGTGATGAGTAAATAGTTCTTTAGACAAGATCGGGCAATTATTATCTTTTGAAAGATGCGACAAAAGCACAAGACTCATAAAGGATGATTTGCATTTTGTAAAAACCTCCAATGCCTGTTTGTTTGAAAGGTGCCCGCTGCCGCCTTGTATTCGCCTTTTAAGATGATAAGGATAGTTTCCCCGCTCCAGCATATCTTCATCATAATTAGCTTCAAGAAAAGCAGCATGACATTTTTTAAACTGACTTTTTAATTGCTCGCAAACTGTTCCGATATCCGTAAATACGCCAATAGTTACATTGTTTCCCTTAACTGTAAAACTGTGTGGTTCTATTGCATCGTGAAATTTGGGAAAAGCAGAAACACAAAGATTCCCAATCATTATATCCTGATGACGTTCTAAATTTCTTACCAAATGAGTTTCTAAAGTCAGGCTGCCATGACTTAAAGTATTATTAGTTATATAAACTGGTATCTGATATTTTTTAGATAAAGCGGGGACTCCTCGAATATGATCGTGGTGTTCGTGCGAAACGAAGATAGCCTTGACCTTATTCATCAATAATCCCAGCCGGCTCATTCGTTTTTCGGTTTCCCGACAAGAAATTCCGGCGTCAACCAGAATTGCTTCCTGCTGATTGCCAATGTAATAGCAGTTACCATTACTCCCCGAATTTAAAGATGCTATAAACAAAGACATGATGTGAAAGATACGGTTTCGGAATGCAATAATTAAGGAGGAATCTTAGAATTTTTCGAACAAAATCAAGTCGGCAAATTATTAAATCTATAATTTGAAAGATTTTTTTTATTAAAAATTTGCAATATTCATAATTATATGTATCTTTAGTTTCCAAACTAACCAAATACAGCCTTTAACCCTCGTCCACCGACGAGGGTTTTTTTGTACATTTTTAATAAATACACTTGAATGTTAAAGTTATGTTAAATATTCAACCTCGGCTTTGAAAAGCTCGTAATTGCTTTATATTTGTGTCAGGTTTA
>JANMZB010000094.1:0-1024 GCA_031382725.1 Sphingobacteriaceae bacterium
TTGCCATCCCAATTACCGTGCTGGAAGAATTGGATAATTTTAAAAAAGGAAATGATATAAAAAACTTTGAAGCTCGCGAATTCATTAGGTTTCTCGATGATTTGAGTGGTTCCAACAATTTACAGGACTGGATTCAATTACCTGGAAAAAACAAGGGCAAATTGAAAGTGGTAATGCATACCAAAACCCGCTCTGCTGTAGATGCTGAGGTGGTTTTTGCAGAGCGAAAAGCCGACCATAAAATACTGAATGTTGCCATTATTCTTCAAAATGAAATTCCCGATGCCAGGGTAATATTGGTGACCAAAGACATCAATCTGCGTCTGAAAGCCAAATCTCTCAATATACCAGCGGAAGATTTCACTACGGGCAAAGTGCAGAATGTAGATAGCCTATACACCGGGGCTTCAGTAATAGACAATTTACCATCGGAAGTCATCAACCAAATCTATGAGAATGGATTTTGTGAAGTAGGGATTATTCCTCACGACTTGCTTATGGAGAATCACTATTACATATTGAAGAGCGTCAAAAACTCCGTACTTGCCTATTTTAATTCTGTTGAAAAAAGAATTGAGCACGTAGAGAAAAAAATAGTCTATGGCATAAAGCCCCGCAATGCAGAACAGACTTTTGCTATCCACGCCATACTCAACCCTAATGTAAAGCTGGTGACCATCCAGGGGGTTGCAGGCACGGGGAAGACCTTATTGGCTCTCGCAGGCACACTGGAGCAACGAAAATTATACAAGCAAATTTATTTGGCTCGCCCCATAGTACCGCTATCCAATAAAGATATTGGCTATCTTCCAGGAGATATCAAATCTAAGCTGAACCCCTACATGGAGCCGTTGTTTGATAATTTAAAATTTATTCAAAATCAATTCAACGAAACCGACCAGGACTATCAACGCATCACCGAAATGCTGAGCAAAGAAAAACTGGTGATTACGCCTCTGGCCTACATACGCGGACGAAGTCTTTCTAATATTTGCTTTATTGTCGACGAGGCGCAAAATCTGAC
>JANMZB010000101.1:0-2742 GCA_031382725.1 Sphingobacteriaceae bacterium
ATTCTTGAATTTGCTGCCCCTAATTCATGGCAGAAAAGCATGGTTGTTCAGGGATTTGATCCTTTGATTCATACTGTGTCTGAATTTGTCAGCTTTTGCGAGCGACATGAATATACAGAGGGAACTTTGGATAATAACAAAGAAAAAGGGGTGAAGCCCAAAGCCATCTCGAAGAGTGGTCATAACGATGCTAAATGGCGTGCGAAGTCCTCTGTTGAGGCAATTACAAAATGTAAGTCTACTGAAAAATACTGTGACTTGCATCAACAATTTGGGCACAGCACTACAGAATGTAAGGTTGTGCAAGGACAAATTCAGCGTAAGCGTTCCTCATGGGAAACCATACGTCCCTCTAAAAATAAGAAACCTAATTTTCCTAACAATAAACCAAACTCTAAGCAAGACTTTGCAAATAATAAAAAGAATCCAATGAAAGAGTCAGCTATGACACTTGTGAAGGATTCAGTTAAAGAATTTTTGTCGCATAAAAAGCGCAAAGTTGAATCCACATTCAATGTGGATGAAGAAATCGATGATTTTGATGCTTCTGACTTTAAAGACCTCAAACTCTCGGATATCGATAGTTCTGAGGATGAAAAATGACGTGGAGACCAAAGAGTAGATATGAATTTAGGAGATAAAGTATCAATGCATAATTCCCTGTATGTTATTCATTCTACCCTTCTAGGCCGTATTCAACTACAACACAAGAAGGAGAAAGTTCCACCTTGTTTAGTGCCCATAGTATTTGGCATACTAAAGACTAGGCAAGAGACTCAGCCAGTCGCAACAATTAAAATATTATTGGATTCTGGAGCGAGTTCCACTCTAATAAGAGAGAATTGGGCCAAGAATCTGAGCACCATTCAATCCACTCCAACGAATTGGACTACAACAGCTGGCACCTTTAAGACCACTGAACAAGTTCAAGTGCAACTTATATTGCCAGAATTACATGAAGGTAAAACCATTTGCTGCAATGCACTTGTAGCAAATGCATTAGGTATTTATGACCTCATAATTGGTCGTGATCTCCTTAGTGAACTAGGGTTCATGCTTAATTTCAAAACTCAAACCGTTGAATGGGACGAAATAGAGATTCCCATGAAACGAGAAAATTCGACACCAGAACGGTCGTTTCACATTAAAGATAGTGATGCCATTGATTCCGCTACAGAACGCATTAAAGGCATTTTAGAAGCTAAATATGAAGCAGCTGATCTAACGAAATTAGTATCAGCATGTGACCATTTACTTGTACCCCAACAACAACAATTAAAACGTTTGTAGAATAAATTTAAAGATTTATTTGATGGTACTCTAGGTACATGGACGGGAGATCCCTATAACATTGAATTAAAAGACGATGCAAAACCTTATCATGCTCGTGCTTTTCCTATTCCAAAAATACACGAAGCAACACTTCGAATGGAAGTGGATAGATTGATCACTCTTGGAGTGTTGAAGAAAGTTAATCGCTCGGAATGGGCGGCACCAACTTTCATAATCCCTAAGAAAGACGGAACAGTTCGATTTATATCGGATTTCCGTCAATTAAATACAAGAATTAAACGGAAGCCTTTTCCAATACCAAAAATACAGGATTTGTTGCTGAAGCTCGAAGGCTTTCAGTATGCAACATCGCTCGATCTTAATATGGGTTATTACCATATTGAATTAACACCATTTTCCAAATCCCTTTGCACCATTGTGCTACCATATGGGAAATTTGAATACCAAAGACTTCCGATGGGACTTTGTAATAGTCCTGATATATTTCAGGAGAAAATGTCTAATTTAATGGACGATCTTGAATTTTGTCGAGCTTATATCGATGATCTGTTAATCACAACACGAGGCAGCTGGGACCAGCACCTTGCACATCTACAAGTGGTTTTTAACCGCCTGCAGCAAGCAGGACTCAAAGTTAATGCAAAGAAGTCATTCTTTGCTAAATCTGAACTCGAATATTTGGGGTTCTGGATTACTCGGCAGGGTATCCAGCCTCTTCCAAAGAAAGTTCATGCAATTCTTCAAATTGCAGCACCAAAGACCAAGAAAGAACTACGACGGTTTATTGGTATGGTCAACTACTACCGTGACATGTGGATTCGGCGATCTGACATCCTTACACCTCTCACTAAGCTAGTATCCAAAACAATAAAATGGGTTTGGACAGATGAACAACAAAATGCATTTGATCAGATGAAGAAATTATTGAGTCGAGAGGCGCTGCTTTCCTATCCCGACTTTTCAAAACCTTTTGCCATTTACACTGATGCGAGCCATCATCAGCTGGGAGCCGTCATTTCTCAGGATGAACGCCCCATAGCCTTTTACTCACGTAAATTAAATCCGGCTCAAACTCGCTATACCACCACTGAGCGTGAGTTACTAGCAATTGTAGAAACTCTTAAGGAGTTTCGCAATATTCTCCTTGGTCATCACATTCGTGTGTATACTGACCATAAAAATCTAACGTATAAAAACTTTAACACAGAACGTGTTATGCGCTGGCGCCTTATTCTTGAAGAATTTGGTCCAGACCTCAATTATATTAAAGGAGAGAAAAATATTGTTGCTGACGGTTTCAGTCGCTTAGGCATCGACTCGCCTACTGACATGTCTTATTAGCACAACAAGCTGAGATTTTTGGTCAAACATCCAACGATCCAATGGACCAAGTCCTCCCGGTTCAATTTAAACAGATTCAATCTGCCCAGCAAAAGGATGCTACCCTTT
>JANMZB010000714.1:0-19138 GCA_031382725.1 Sphingobacteriaceae bacterium
GCTCAACCAAAAGATCTTAATCATCCCTACGGCCATGGTAAAGTGGAATTTTTCTCAATGTTCGTTGAAGGAATTTTAATACTACTGGCGGGTGTGCTTATTATATTTAAGTCAACCTATAATATGTTTTTTCCACTGGAAGTAAAGGCATTGTTAGATGGTGCAATCATTGTGGCGGTAACCGGACTGATAAATTTCTTCGTGGGTGGTTTATTGATTAAGGAGAGCAAAACCTCAAACTCTTTAGTATTGTATGCCGACGGGAAACATTTGCTTACCGACGCATACAGCAGTGCCGCTTTATTTGCCGGCTTATTGGTTATTCACTTTACAGGAATTTATTATTTCGATAGCGTTCTTTCCATTTTAATGGGATTGTATATTGTTTTTAGCGGTTACAAATTGGTTCGAAAATCGGTTGGGGGATTAATGGATGAAACGGATTTTAAAGTGGTAACGGATGTATTAAAAATATTGAATGGGAACCGCCATAATTCCTGGATTGATATACATAATCTCCGGACACAAAGTTATGGTCATGAATTGCACATCGATTGCCACGTTACTTTGCCTTATTATTATGAGCTTAACAAAGTGCATGATGAGATCTCACAGATTGATACTTTAATTAATCAAAAAGGATTTGTGCGAACCGAGTTCTTCATTCATACCGACCCGTGTTTGCCTCAATGCTGCCATTACTGCCGGATGGAAGCCTGCCCGGTGCGAAGCGAAGTGCAAACGAAGGATATTACCTGGACTCCCGATATCGTAGCGAGAAACCATAAACATTTCGAGTAGAATTAATTTTATTTAGATGTACAATTTTAACGTCCGTGTGTATGGTCTTTTGATAAACGAACAAAATCAAGTTCTTCTTAGCGATGAAGAGGAATATGGTGTTCGGTTTAGTAAGTTTCCGGGTGGCGGGTTAGAATACGGAGAAGGATTAATTGATGCTTTGAAACGCGAATTTGTAGAAGAGTGCCAATTTGAAGTAGAAGTTACGGAACATTTTTATACGACAGATTTTTTTGTCAAATCAGCATTTAATGATAGTCAGATCATAAGCGTTTACTATAAGGTTAAACCTATTTCGGAGATGCGGATTAAGTGCAAAGAGGTTATTTTTGATTTTGATGATGAAGGCGATATTCGCCAAGCTTTCAGATGGAAAAAATTGGAAGATCTAACGGTAAATGACGTTACTTTTCCAACCGATCAGCGTGTTGTAGAATTACTCAAAATGCAATGGAACAAAGTTTAAGTAAACGGGATAAATCAATCATCTGGCACCCGTTCACCCAGATGCAAACGGCAGCCGACCCGATTGCCATTGTGAAAGGTGAGGGCACTTATCTTATTGATGAACATGGAAACAAATACCTTGATGCGATATCGTCCTGGTGGGTAAATATTCATGGACACTCTCATTCTTATATTGCTCAGAAGGTATCAGAACAGCTTCATACTCTTGAACATGTAATATTTGCCGGGTTCACTCATAAGCCTGCCATAGAACTGGCAGAAGCATTGCTACAAATTCTCCCGCCAAACCAGTCAAAAATCTTCTATTCTGATAATGGCTCAACAGCCGTTGAGGTGGCTTTAAAAATGTGCCTTCAGTATTGGAGTAATGCCGGAACACCCAGAAATAAAGTAATTGCTTTCAATAATTCGTTTCATGGCGATACGTTTGGAGCTATGTCTGTTAGCGCCAGAAGTGCATTTACTAAGCCATTCGAGAGTCTGCTATTCGAAGTTGTTTACATTGATACCCCGAATGCTGGCAACATTGAGGCGCTTAAATCTCAAATCTCAAATCTCAAATCTCAAGTCTCCTCTTTCATTTACGAACCGCTTGTTCAGGGAACGGGAGGGATGTTAATGTATGAAGCAGCATATCTGGATCAGCTTTTAGAATGCTGTCGCGAAAACCAGATTTTTACTATCGCCGATGAAGTAATGACCGGTTTTGGCCGGACAGGGAAGATCTTCGCTTCCGAATATTTAGTAAATCAGCCGGATATTGTTTGCCTCTCAAAAGGCTTGACTGGCGGAACAATGGCTCTTGGAGTAACATCATGTACCACACAAATCTTTAATGCTTTCCTTTCGGATGATAAATTAAAAACCTTTTTTCATGGTCATTCGTTTACAGCTAATCCTCTTGCCTGTGCTGCTGCGTTGGCAAGTTTCGAATTGTTAATGCGTGAAGAAACGCGGGAAGCTATCAAGCGAATTGAAGTTAATCATGCAGAATTTGCTAAAAAAGTGCAACATCACAAAAAGCTAAGAAACATCCGGCAAACGGGAACTATTTTAGCATTCGAATGGGAAACAGAAGGGGATAGCTCTTATTTTAGCGGCTTACGCGACAGCCTTTATAACTTTTTTTTGGGAGAAGGAATTATCCTCCGACCTTTAGGAAATATCATTTACATTTTGCCGCCTTATTGTATAACCGACCAGCAACTGGAGTATATCTATTCAAAAATAGAAGAAGCCCTCGACAAATTTTAGCATGCAATTAAAATCTCTTTTCGATCAAATTATAGCTCAGCCTCAGTTACACGCGAGGCTTTTGAATACATTATCTTTAATGGAGAATACTGGTGCAAGGAAAATCTCCGCATCAGAACATTCTACCAATGTTACGTTGATTGTATTGAAACATGCCGCTGAAGAACATCGACATGCTTATTATTTAAAAAAGCAGATCGGAAAGATCAATGAGAGTTATTGCCCAACTTACGCTTACGAGTATTTATTAGCACCTGCTTCAAGTCGGTTATACCTAAATAAATTAGATACAGAAGTAAGCAGATATTTAAAAACAACGCTCAATTTAAGCGGAACAGATTTGAAATTCGCTGCTTATCTGCTGGTTACTTACGCTATTGAAGTACGTGCTGATGAATTATATCCGGTTTACCAGGAAGCTTTGGATGAAGCGAAAAGCAAGGTAAATGTCAAATCGATTATTTTGGAAGAAGAAGGACATCTGGAAGAAATGCTTAAGCAATTGAAAGACTTTTCACCACAATGGGAAATGCATGCAGAAAACGCTGTTAAGATTGAGTCGGACTTGTTTAATGATTGGGCGATATCATTACAAAAGGAACTAACAATTAATGCTTAAAAAACACAACACCTTTAATGTTTTGTACCTGCTGATAGTTATAGCAAACCTTTATGCTCTAATTTCGGAAAGCCAGTTATTAAGAATCTTAGCAATCCCTTTTGTTGGGATATCTTTAATGTTATATCTCATTTTGATCACCCGGTTGCAGAATGCGTTTCATAAACTGATTTTTGCGGGTTTGGTTTTTTCTTTGGCAGGCGATGTACAATTACTGTTTTCTACTAGTGCTGAATTTTACCTCCTAACAGCACTCTTGGCAACCTTACTTAGTTATATACTTTATTCTGCCGCTTATTATCTTGATTTTAAAACGAATCTGGGTTTAACAAAACGGGTAGGAAATATTCTATTCGTTTTTCTGGCACTAACCACCGCAAGTTTTTACATAGCAGCAAGTAAAAACCTGAACGAATTTAAATACCCGGCTTTTGCTTATCTGATAGCTCTAACAATTATGACCGTTTTATCCGGATACCGCCATAGAAGGGTAAACCGCACCAGTTTCAAATTAATACTAACCGGTAGTTTTGCCTTTGTATTATCTGATTTATCAATCGGATATTACCATTTTATTGAACCTGAAAACATGATGATGGTGTTTTTTTTGTTAGCCTATTTAATTGCTCAATATTTGGTGGTGATCGGTTCAATAGAACGAAATGCGAATTATAATTCCATAAAATAGCAGGAATGCTCCTCCTTACACATATAATCACTCATTTTTTGTTAATTCATTAACCATCAAATAAAGTATTGAAACTAGCGATAGAAACATTAAGCTGCTTATTTATATTAATATCGCTCATACCATTGGTGCGAAATGATTATTGGGCTTTCAGGGTATTTGAATATCCACGTTTTCAAAAGCTTATAGCTTGTTCAGTTTTATTATTGGCTCTATGCTATTTTATATACAACCAACCAAGCATTGACATTTACATTATTTGGGTCTTATTACTAGCCAACACTGTTTATCTTTTTTATCAGGTTTATCCGTTTACCTCTCTGAGTAAAAAGGAGTTACTTAGAACTACTATTGACTTGCCGGATAATACAATCGCCTTGATGACAGGCAATGTGTATCAGTACAATCGTGAAGTAAAGACATATCTGGAAAATGTTTACAAGGCCGATCCTGATATCGTTTTACTTCTGGAAACCGATAGCTGGTGGGATAGTGAAACCCGAAAATTATCGGAGAAATATCCTTACAGCATCAAAGTTCCACAGGAAAATACCTATGGAATGCTCCTTTATTCTAAGTTTGAGCTGTTAGAATCGCAAGTTAAGTTTTTGGTTGAGGATGATATCCCATCTATACACACATTAGCTTTGTTGCCTTGCGGACAGAAAATCCAATTGTATTGCGTGCATCCTACGCCTCCCGTTCCTCAAGAGAACCCGCGTTCTACAGAACGTGATAAAGAGTTGCTTTTAGTTGCGGATAAGGCCAAAGAAAACGACTATCCGGTTATTGTAATGGGAGATTTGAACGATGTAGCCTGGAGTTATACCACCAGTCTTTTCTGTAAAATTAGTGGTCTGCTCGATCCCCGAAAGGGAAGAGGCTTTTTCAATACTTTTCATGCAAAAAGCAGGCTTTTACGCTTTCCACTTGATCATGTGTTTTGTTCAACTGACTTCAAATTGGTTCACATCAAAAAGCTGGATGCCGCAGGTTCAGATCATTTTCCGATGTATGTAAAGTTGCAGTATGAGAAAGTGGCGTCTTTGGAACAGGAGGAACCAGTAGCCACTCCAGATGAAATGGAATTAGCAGAGGAAAAGAAGAATAAGGTAGTCGATTAATGAACGTTAAATCTTTTTTCTAATCACTAATTTTTTGCTCATTGATTTGGTTACATCTTCAAGAAAGGTCTGCATCTCGTTATATTTTGATGCGGGTATAACATGGTTGTTAATGGCAAATTGAGCTGTTGAAGTAACTTCATTACTAGTTTTATCATAAGTGTAATTGGCAGTATAACTTCCGTAGGAAAATTTGCATGTTACGTTAGAAGGCAGCGATTCAACTTCAAATTCGGTGGGCAATTTAAATGTAGTCTTACATTTTTTTAACATAGGATGATCGAAGTAGAAATCAGTTTTTCGTTTGGTAATAGCTGGTGCTGACATTTGCCAGATATCATGAATCCGCGGTTTTAATATGAACTTTGTTTCAGCTCTAATATCACTAAGGTTAGTATATTCCAGATCAAAGACTAATTCGTTAGTTCCTTCTTTATCAACAGGTTCATAGAGTTGAAATACATCTGGTTGTTTGAAATTTAACTGGTCTATAAGGAATTCTTTTCGCTCATCAATTTTAAGGTCTGACAAATGAAGAAACATGTCACGGTACTCCCCGGTTGATCGAAGGTTTGTTTTGGCTTTCGCCGATCCGTCCGAGGATATTGTTACGACGACATTGCTTTCAAATAGATGATCATCTATTACGCTTTTTGGCGTACTTACTAATTTACCCCCATCTTGTGACACAAGAACAGCATTCCTGTTTTCAGTAAATGTCCCAAGCTTCCCAAAAGACTTCGTACTACTTGTGCATTCTAACCAGGTTGTATCGTTTTTGAACGGGATACAAATTATCACATGATTGAATGGGCTGCTTACAAATTTAGGATCAGCAGCAGGTTCATTATCTCCGGCTCTAACTATAGCGTAATGCGATTCAATTCCTACACTTTTAAGCAAGCTTCGCATATAGTTAGAAAGAGCTTTGCAATCACCGTATTTCTTTTCATCAACAAATGCGGCTTGAAAAGGCTTAAATCCGCCAATCCCCAATTGGATGCTCACATAGCGTGTATTCTTCTGAAGGTATTCATAAAGAAATTTTGCTTTTGCTTTCTCAGAGCTAATTCCCAGAGTCATTTGTTTAATTTCTTCAACCCTTTTAGCAGAAAGCTCGGTAACATCCTGGTTCAATTGATTCGCCCATAAACCGAAACCTTTCCACGAACTCATATCCACTTCTTGGCCAAAGAAGACAGTTGAATTAATAGCGAAAGAGATACTTGGCAAATAAGTCCAGTGTAATGACTTCAATTCAGGGTTTATAGCCTTGAGATTTTTAAGTTCAAAATGTAGTACTTCATATTCACTTTCGGTTTTTTTTTCTGGATGATAATTACAGTTGTTCAGTTTATATCTTAAGCCCAACTCCGGTTTGGCGGTAATTTTGCACACAGCCTTTTCAATAGAAATATTGTCCGCTTGAACTTGCCATGTTGGAAGATTTAAAAAACTATTTGATGAAACTTCGCTAATTTTTTCAACTGTAACAGGGAAATTCACTATGGTATGGCCAACAACCATAACTCTGTCGTCAGATATAATTGTGTTATCGTCAATTGCTGAGCGGTCATAGAAATCGTTTTTCTTATATCTTTTAATGAGAACTCCATCTTTATCATAAATAAGCATTTCAGCACTATTAATTCCAGAATGTTTGCGTTCATAAAACAGTGGAAATATAGCTGCCTGCTCGTCCTTTGAATTGAGGATAGTTTGAACCGAATGCTCCTTAATAACCATTTTTCCGGCGGATTTGATAAGTATTTCTCTTGAAAAATATCTTACTACAGAATTGGCATTTTCCTTCAGGGAATCAGGAATTGTTGTTGAACTATAAGAGTCCTTTGAGAGTGACTGAGCCTGTGCACCAGTTGCTATTATGCACAAACTGATAAATAATGCTGATAGCAACCTTTTTATAAGTTTGGCATTATAATTTCTTAAGTGCTATTTGCTCGTCAAGCATTGCATAAATCTGCTTAAAGAACTCTCTAATCTCACCATATTCTTCAGGTTGAAAGATCGCTTTTTTGTAATCCAGAACGTATCGTACGGAGATGCTTTCAGGGCCAGCCGCTACCATTCTCTGAAATACAATACTCTTATCCGGCATTACCAAGCTAATGTTCTTAGGGAGAATATCTGCCTTATAACCTGCAGGTAATTTATACAGTCCAGTTATGGAATATTTGTTATTACATGTAGCGCGATTTCCAAAACTGTTCGTTGATATTTGATATCGGCACCTGACTTTCGATTGCTGCATATTCGGGATGAACTTTGCATACCAATACATTTTCATAATGCGAGCGATTGTGTATGCCTATTCGTCCGCGTTCGGGCAATGCCTTATAATGCCGCCATAAAAAATCGTGGTCCAGCTCTTCTGAGGTAGGTTGCTTAAAACTAAATACCTGGCAACCCTGAGGATTCAAGCCGCTCATTACATGTTTTATTGCGCTGTCTTTCCCCGCTGCATCCATCGCCTGGAAAATAATAAGCAGCGATTTTTTATTCTCGGCATATAGTTTTTCATGTAAAACAACCATCTCTTCTTTCAGCTTCGCCAGCAGGTCCGATGCTTCGGATTTTTCTAATAAATCACTTGGCGAAGTATCAATTTCTGAAAGTTTAACTTTTTGGCCGCTTTCAATCTTAAAGGTTTTTGTACTGAAGTTCATACAATTTTTATTATTAGAATAACAAAAGCAGGGTTTTAGTTTGTTTTCGATATCACAGAATAGATCATCACTTTTGGCTTAATTTTTGATTTACCTTAACCACACACGCGTATAAAACTAATTGTTACCTGCATAATAAGCCTTTAACGGTAACGTTAAAATTATACACGACACACTTAAATTAATGATACTATGAAAACTCTAGCAATGCTATTTGCACTGGCTGTAACATTTGCAGCCTGCAACAACAACACAAAAACATCTGCTCAATTAAAACAAGAGGCCTATCAATCAATTCGCGATAGTCTGAAATTAGACAGTTTTGAACGTGCTGAAGCTAAGAAAATCGAAATAGCTGAAGAAAGAGAACGTATTCTCGCGCTACAACAAGTTCAACCAATAAGAGAGCGTGTTATTTACGCTTCTAATAGATCACCACGTAGAAGAACATACGTAAAAGGAGTTCAGGAAACTTATACTTATTCTCAGCCTCAAACCAGAAAGAAAGGCAGGAGCCATGCTGCTAAAGGAGCAGCTATTGGAGCTGGTGCAGGAGCTGTAACCGGCATTATCGTGGATAAGAAAGATGCACGCGGTGCTATTATCGGTGGTGTAATTGGTGCGGGAACCGGTTATGCTATTGGAAGAGCTAAAGACCGTAGAACAGGAAGGATTCAATAATATTTTAAATTTCATAATAAAAGCCTCGAATTATATTCGGGGCTTTTATTATTTACAATGAATGTACTATTTATATGAATTTTTCATAAAAATTAATATTCTTCTTTGATAATTTAATAAACGCTGTATATTTGTGTCAGGTTTATAATTGGTTAGTTTAAAAGTCTTCATTCTCCCCGTTTGAAGACTTTTTCTTTTTTTAAGAGATCTTAATCCGAATCACTGATTTTTCCGTAATTCTTTCATGAGTTTATCTAAAATAATAGTCTCTTTAGCAATGCTGATGCCTGTTGCAGGTTATACTCAAAAGATAGATCATACTGCATCTTTCAGAAATTTAAATGATGAATCATATTTCAGATTTAGTTATGATAACGACTTTTTTTCTGCCAACGATTACTATTACACACAGGGCTACAGTTTCGAGTTGGCAAATTCTAAACTAAAAAAAAATCCCCTTAATAAAATTCTACTCGGTTTAAAGGATAGTACCATTACTCATGGAATTGCTTTTGAACATTTCGGCTTTACCCCTACAAGAATACGGCATGATGAAATTTTGTTAAACGACCGCCCTTTTGCCGCCTGTCTTATGCTCAAGTCATATAAAATTTCTACGGATAGAACACGGAAATTAAGATTATCATCCCTATTAAGTACAGGTATAATCGGCCCGGGAGCATTTGGTGGAGAAATGCAGGAAACCATACATAAATGGATTGGAGGGGTAGAACCAAAGGGCTGGCAGCATCAAATACGAAACGGAATTATTCTTAACTACGACATGAATCTTGAAAAGGCAGCCTTTATCAGTAAATATCTAAACATAAATTATAACGGCAATCTCCGTTTTGGGACACTTAATACGAAAGCTCAAAGTGGCTTTACTGTTGTGGTCGGCAGGTATCATAACACATTTGATCAGGAGTCTAAAAAGAAATATCAATTCTACATTTTTAGTCAGCCATTGGTTAATTTCATCGCGCACGACGCTACTTTGCAAGGCGATTTTTTTACAGAAAGCCCTTATACAATCAATTCATCCGCTATTAAGCGAGTGAATTTTCAAAATAATTTTGGAGCTATTGTTCAGCTTAATAAGGTTTACCTGGAATATTACCAAACCGTTATTGGCAAAGAGTTTAAAACAGGAAAAAGCCACCGCTGGGGTGGCTTAAAAATTGGATTTGTTATATAATATTCAGGATTAATCCTGAAAATCGCGTAGCATCTTCACTTTATCATGCGCAGCTTTTAATGCTTGTTTTTGCTGAGAAAGTAACGCTCTAACATCCGGACGAAGGAACTCCGTAGCCAAGCCGCTTTCATAAGCTTTTTGTGCCGCATCTTCACCAAACTCGCAATTTTCTAATACGGCTTTACGATCGTGTCCGGTAAATACAGCTTTAACATCCATCCAAACCCTGTAAATTTTACCGCTATTGGTTGTATCGTTTTCCGGATCCGCACCTGCAGATACAAGTTGAGATCTATAGTCAATACTTTCGGATATAAACCCTGAGAAAAGCTCTTGCAGATCAGTATCACCATCTTTTAATTCTTTAATTGCACGTTCATAACCAGCAATACGGTCGTTGTTAATTTGAACCAGGTCATTCAATACTTCACTTGTTATTTCGGTAGTTTCCATGATATTTTTTTTCTATAAATCTTGCAATTACTGTTCCAAATGAGGGGTAGGTGGTAAATGAATTATATAATTTAAGTACGTTGACTTTTTAAATACAAATCTTCCACCTTCTGCCTGGCCCAGGGTGTTTTCCGTAAAAAAGTTAAGCTTGACTTTATACTCGGATTACTGATAAAGCAATTGATACGAACTATTCTGGCCAGTTCTTTCCAACCATAGATTTCTACAAGGTTGTTTAAAATTGTCTCCAGCGTTATCCCGTGAAGGGGATTATTTTTCTGTTCCATTTACTTCCACAAAAATAGACGTAATTGCTTAAGATAAACGATCTATATTTAATTGAGTTTATTGCTTAATGTCTTTGCGCATGCGTCGTATCAGTTTTTTGCCTTTTTTATTACTGTTTCTTATTTCCTTTCTTATTGATCTGTACACTTTTCAGGGTGTTAAAATTTTAAGTCTTGAATTGGTTTCGGAGTTACGACCAGTCGTATTTTACACCTTTTGGATTTTTTCTATCGGATTGATTGCTAGTCTATTTGCAGGCTTTTTTACGTTGTATCCTAAAAGAGAATTTAAGCCCTTATTTAACTTAATCGTTAACTTTTTCCTGACTTTCCTGATCACTAAACTGGTTTTTATAATGGTGCTTTTCGCTGAGGATTGTTTCCGGGTTTTAGCAGGAATATTTTCAGGGTATCCTGCCAGATCGGTCCATGTTAGTCAGGCTGCATTAGTTCTCGCGGCAATTCCATTTTTCGCTTTTCTTTTCGGAGTAACCAAAGGTAAGTATCACTATAAAATACACCGGGTTCAGCTTGTGCTTAAAGATTTGCCAAAAGCATTTAACGGGTTTACCATAACACAAATTTCTGATATTCATTCCGGAAGCTTTGACAATAAAAAAGGAGTGAAGCGTGGGGTTGATCTGATAAATGCACAGGGATCTGATTTATTTGTCTTTACAGGAGATCTGGTTAATAATCAGGCAACTGAAATCGAACCATGGATTGATATTTTCAAAACCATAAATGCTAATTACGGGAAGTTTTCGATTCTTGGAAATCATGATTATGGTGATTATATCCATTGGGCGAGTGCTGAAGAGAAAATTCAAAATCTGGATCGGCTTAAAGTCAATCATCAAAAATTAGGCTTTAAATTATTACTTGACGAGCACGTGAAGATTGAAAAGGACGGAGAAGCAATCACCTTACTGGGTGTAGAAAACTGGGGGCTGGGTTTTGGGCAGCGTGGCAACTTAAGCAAAGCCTTATATGGGGTTGATAGGAATGCAATTAAGATTTTATTATCTCACGATCCATCTCATTGGGATGCTGAAATTAAAAAACGCACCGAGCATATTCATTTAACCTTATCAGGACATACTCATGGGATGCAATTTGGAATTGAACTGTTCGGTTTGAAATGGAGCCCGGTAAAATATCGATATAAAAATTGGGCTGGTTTGTTTGAAGAGGCCGGTAGATATTTATATGTTAACCGCGGTTTTGGTTTTCTCGGTTTCTCCGGAAGGGTAGGAATATGGCCAGAGATAACCGTTATTGAATTTAAGAAAGCCTGACCTTTATCATTTAATTTCAAACCTCATCCCTTATCTTTAGCCTATGAAGCACATTTCTATTTTAGTTCCTAACGGTGCTATTTTAGGTAGCCTTGAAGGTTCCCGACAGTTATTTACCCAGGTTAACCAGTTTTTTACATCTAAAGGAGCAGCGCCTCTTTTTAAAGTTCAGCTTGTTGGGTTGAATAAAGAAACATCTTTAAGCGGCGGATCTTTTACCGCTAACGTTGACGCTCTTATACAAGACATCAAAAAGACAGATCTTATTATCGTTCCTGCGATAGATGGAGAATTTAACGAAGCCATAGAACGAAATCGAGATTATATTCCCTGGATTGTTAAGCAGTATAACAATGGAGCTGAAGTTGCCAGCTTATGCCTTGGTGCCTTTTTACTCGCTTCCACCGGCTTACTCGACGGCCGTAAATGTGCCACACATTGGATGGCTGAAGGAGCTTTTCGGGCTATGTTTCCTCAGGTAAATCTGGTAACCGAAAAGGTGATTACCGATGAAGCAGGCCTTTATTCGAGCGGAGGTGCGTTTTCATATCTCAATCTTCTTTTACATCTCATCGAAAAATATGCTGGCAGAGAGATTTCCATAATAACTGCTAAAGTCTTTGCTATTGAAATAGAACGCGATAATCAACTTTCGTTCACTATTTTTCAAGGTCAGAAAAACCATGAGGATGATCAGATAAAAAAAGCTCAGGAGTTTATTGAGAACAACTTTCAGGAACGAATCTCCGTAGATCAGTTGGCATCTATGTTTGCATTGGGGCGGAGAAATCTGGAAAGGCGGTTTAAAAAAGCTACATCTAACACTGTGGCCGAATACATCCAACGTGTAAAAATCGAAGCGGCGAAAATGAGCCTGGAGTCGTCGCGTGTAAACGTGAATGAAGTAATGTACAAAGTGGGTTACACGGATACAAAGGCCTTTAGAAGTACTTTTAAGAAATTTACGGGATTATCTCCGCTACAGTATAAAGGGAAATATAATAGGATAATGAATTGAGCGGTTCTAATATTTACATCCCCCAGGCCGTTAATACAAAATTTCTAGGCCCACCTGCATCACGGTGTTCGCCGAAATAAATGCCTTGCCATGTGCCTAAAGCTAGCCTGCCATTATAAATAGGTATGCTTACTGAACAGCCCAATAGAGAGGCTTTAAGGTGAGCTGGCATATCGTCCGGGCCTTCATAATCATGAAGATAATCCGGGTCGTTTTCTGTAATGGTTTTACTGAAAAACATTTCAAAATCTGCCCGCACTGTTGGGTCGGCATTTTCATTTATACTAAGCGAAGCCGAAGTATGCTGAATAAATACCTGGCAAATACCTGATTTGATTTCCTTTATTTCAGGAAACGCCTCAATAATCTCGCGGGTTATTAAATGAAAACCTCTTTTCCGTTCTTTCAGTTGAATACTTTTTTGATATACCTTCATATCAAACAAAGTAACGGATTTAGAACATGAAGCAATCCACAACGGAATGGATTTCGAAGTTTCGGATTAAGATAGATTGATATTCCAGTAAAAGCCCTGTGAACCCTTACTCTTCTGAGCTAAATAAATAACTCTTCTGTCGTTTACAACAACTTCATCTTTAATTGTCGAAACGCTGTTGTCTTTTGGATCAGGCAGGTTTTTTAAAATAAAATCGATTGTGTTTAATGATTCTTTAGATGCTTCGATAGTTGTTTTTTTCATGGTATTATAAAATTAAAAAGTAGATTTTGAACAGTTTATCTGATCACGATAGGGTCTTTTTAACGGGAAAAAAAGTAAAAAGTTTCATAGCATGCAGAACTTTACAGAATAAATCTATTTTTGGAACTCCGCATGATTTCTGAAGACAGGCATCCTATTTATAATACACAATTTGCATTGCTTTGCCTCAGCTCTCTGCTATTTTCGGCAAGCTTCAATATGCTTATTCCCGAAATGCCTGCTTACCTGAGTTCGCTTGGTGGATCAGAGTATAAGGGTTTAATTATTGCGTTGTTCACATTAACCGCCGCTATATCCAGGCCTTTCAGCGGAAAGCTTACCGATACAATCGGTCGAATTCCGGTTATGGCGATAGGGAGCATTGTTTGCGTAATTTGCGGTG
Source organism: Sphingobacteriaceae bacterium (assembly GCA_031382725.1). Classification (GTDB taxonomy): domain Bacteria; phylum Bacteroidota; class Bacteroidia; order Sphingobacteriales; family Sphingobacteriaceae; genus Paradesertivirga. The sequence goes on from JANMZB010000714.1 coordinate 13,680, forward strand.
TATTGTATCCATTATTTGCCTCCGTTTCCGGATTTCTTTTCTTACGCCTTTTGCATGGCTTTTCTACAGGGTTTAAGCCCACCGCAACATCGGCCTATGTAGCAGATATAATTCCTGAAGGCAGATGGGGTGAAGCCATGGGTTTGCATGGGCTGGCTTTTACAACCGGAATGGCAATAGGCCCGGCAATGGGGAGCGCCGTTACAGCCAGATTTTCAATTGATGCTTTATTTTATCTTTCATCAATACTAGCCTTACTTTCTATTCTAATTGTTTTGAATATGAAAGAAACGGTTAAAAACAAGCAGAAATTTAGCTTGTCAATCCTCAAAGTTAAACGGGATGAAATTATTGAATGGCGCGTGTTGCCGTCAGCAATTGTGACGATGTTCTATTATATGAGTTACGGTGCGCTGTTAACGTTAGTTCCGGATTGGAGTGCTCACTTAGGAATAGCCAACAAAGGTTTGTTTTTCATGACCTTCACCATTTCCTCTGTTGTATTCAGATTCATTGCCGGAAAAAGTTCTGATAAATATGGACGGGTAGTAGTTCTAAAAGCTTCACTCATTGCCGTTAGTATCTCAATGCTGTTGCTAGGGCTTTCAGATTCAGTATTTTCTTTGCTCCTGGCATCAGCCATTTACGGAGTTGGTACGGGTGTTTTTTCTCCGGCTAATAACGCCTGGACTGTCGATTTAAGCCATCCCGACCATAGAGGGAAAGCTGTTTCGACCATGTATATCGCACTTGAAATTGGAATTGGAGGTGGTGCATTACTTGCTGGCTGGCTGTTTAACGATGTTATTTCCCGGATACCCATGCTGTTCTTTTTATCCGGAGGCACAGCGCTTATAGCCCTCGTTTATTTGTTTTTCTTACCCAAATCTATAAAATCTTATAATGGTTAGTTTTTTTGAAGCCTCTCTTTCAAAACTTTCAATCCACCGGGTTGGAAATAAATTACAAGACGAATTTTATGTTTTGTCGGATAATCCATTCCCGGTAGAGGATGAATATTTATCAAACCTTTTGCTTCAGTACTATCTCAAACCGTTCGAGAAAGTAAATGAAGTGTATCGCTTTATGCATTCAAGCGACATCAATCTGAACGAGCTTTTTCATTTCTCCGATGAAGTTTTCAAAAGCCCAGAAAAATTTCATGAGGTGAGTCAGCAGATAACCAAGTATTTGTATGATCTAAGCAATCATCCTAAGATAAAATCCGGGGAGTTATATGTTGCTCATTTTAATAATCTACAACTCGAGGGAGAACTCCTGAATGCGATTGGCATATTTAAATCAGAAACCAAAGAAACTTATCTGAAGGTATATCCGGAAGATAGTGGGTTCAATCTTGGTTATGTGCCTGATGGAATAAACATTAATAAACTTGATAAAGGGTGTCTGATTTTTAATACCGAAAAGGAAGAAGGGTTTAAGGTTTTGGTTATCGATCAAACCAATAGGGCAGGCGAGGCTGTTTATTGGAAAGATGAGTTTTTACAACTGAAGATCAGAAATGATGATTTTAACAAAACGAGTAATACTTTAACGGTTTACAAAAAGTTCGTTACCGATAAGCTGGAAGACAATTTCGAGATGAACAAAGCCGATAAGATTGACCTGCTTAACCGTTCAATTAAATATTTTAAAGAAAAAGACACCTTTGAAATGGACGAATTTTCCAATGAAGTGATCGGTAACCCGAAAGCAATTGAATCCTTCAAAAGCTTCAAGCAGAATTACGAAAAGGAGTTTGATACAGAGATTTCAGACAGCTTCGATATTTCTACACAAGCTGTAAAAAAGCAAATGAGAGTGTTGAAAAGCGTTCTTAAGCTCGACAAAAATTTCCACATCTATATTCATGGAAATAAAGACCTGATAGAAAAAGGTTTTGATGATGATAAATCTATGAACTACTATAAGGTTTATTTTAAAGAAGAGCAGTAATAAAATTTGAGGGCTAATTAAGGAAAAATGTAGGTAGAACTTCTTTTTTCCCTGGCTTCCTTAGGTGGTACTTCAGCCTCAATTACTTCTACTTCACTTGCGGGCTCGGGCTCTTCAGCCTTAGCTTTAACAGGAGCAGGTTTTTTAACAGCCACTTCATCTTTAATTTTGGCAGCGGTTACAGGCTTTTTAGCAGGTACAACTTTAACCGTAGTCGCAGACTTATCATCCTGAGATTTTGGCTTCACCAGAGTTGCGGGCTTTTTTTTAATCTCAGTAGAAGTAATATCTTCTTTAGTTTTTGCTTTAACGGTGGTTACTGTTTTTTTCTTAACCTCATTGGGAGATATTTCATCCTGAGATTTGGCTTTAGCACCAGTAACCGGCTTTTTCTTAACCTCTAAAGAATCCAAATCTGCGGAAGCTTTTTTCTTAACTGTGGTTGATGACTTTTCCTTAACCTCGTTTAATGCGATAACAGGTGGTGGATCTAGTTTTTTAAATAAGCTAGCATACTTTATTTTAGCCTTTTTCATTAGCGGCAAATAGACGCTATCGCTTTGCGCTATTAAATCTGCTTCAGTTATATCTTGTTTAGCTAAAGCTAAATCTCCAATATAAATCTTGGTAACACCTAAATTCACCAGTGAATTTATCAAAGACACCGTGTCGTTCATTACACGAGCCTGATTATTGGCCTGCAAATAAAACCACTTCGCCTCAGAATAACGTTTTTCTTCTTTATATAACTGGCCTAAAAAATCAAAACTTTTTAGTCTTCCATGTAAATCGTCGGATGCCCTGTAATATGGTAATGCCTGATTAAGAATGTAATATTCTGCAGACTTTGGAGCTTTAACCTTTTTCTTTATCGAAGCAATGCGGTAATAAATTGATCCTAAACTATCTTTTCGGCAAACTTTATAATAGGCATTTTTGGCCATATCAGCATACTTAAACGCCTCAACATAATTTTGCTGTTTGATGAAAATATCGGTTGCATGTAAAGCAGCATTTCCGGCCAATACAGATTCGCCTAATTTGTTTTGCAATCGGTATACTTCATTGTAGTTTACTAACGCTTCCGCGGATAATCCCTTAGCTTGCTGAAGCTTTGCTACCTCCAATAAGGTTTCAGCAAGACCTTTTGGAAAAGATTTCTTTCTATAAAGAGCATCAGCTTTCATAAATTGGGTCATAGCACCCGGGCTTTTTAAGCGGTAAAGGAGCTTTCCCATGGCTAACCTGATATCTGCCTCCCAACGAGCGTCTTTCACTTTCGTCAGATTTAAGGCCTTGCGATAATTCTTAAGTGCTTCAGCCGGTTTTTCTTCCGTAAAGTCAGAAGCTTCCAATAGAAGTAATATCACTTTTCGGGTAACAGAATCTGGTTGGTTTTTAACTATAGTCGTGCTGTCGCGCAAAGCAGATGCTCGAGCGCACGTTACACTTCCAATAAATAAAAACAATAAGGCTAGAACTCTCATCATGTGTGTTCGAAAGCTATCAAGCCTCCATGGTTTATAGACAAACGTTATACCAAAAGGTTTATTAATAAAATTAGTTTACCTGTTTCCTGGGTTTATTATTTTTCCAGGATTTCGATTTTCCTTTGTTCTTCTTAACCGCCGAAGCAGGTTTAAACTCCGGTGCTTCACCAAGATGCTCTGGTAAAGTAATTACCGCTATTTCTTTTGAGATTAGTTCCTGTATATTTCTCAATTTTCCCTGATCTCGTTCATTTACTAACGTGATAGCTGTTCCTTTTGTTGCCGCACGCGCTGTTCTTCCAATTCTATGGATATAATCTTCGGCATCCGACGGACAATCATAGTTTACAACCAGATCGATACCCTCAACATCAATTCCTCTGGATAAGGCATCGGTCCCGATAATTACCGGTAATTGCTTGTTTTTGAATTCCCTTAAAATGTCTTCCCGTTCGTTTTGTTCTAAATCAGAATGGAAAGCTTTTACTTTAATTCCGATCGCTTTCAAAGCTTTGTATAGAAGTTTTACCTTTTCTTTTGTGGAAGCAAAGATGATCGAACTTGAATATTTATTTTCCTTTAGCAAATCTTGTATTAAAGGAACCTTTTGGCTGTCGTATACTTTGTAAATCTGCTGATCAATTCCTTCTGCCGGTTGGGAGATCGAAATATTGATGTGTTCAGGATTGTGTAAGATCGAGTTAGCCAGTGAGCGTATCCGATTTGGCATGGTTGCAGAGAATAATAAGGTCTGCCGTTTTTTTGGCAAATGGCTTATGATTCTCATGATATCGTCCATAAAGCCCATGTCCAGCATCCGGTCGGCTTCATCAAGAATTAAATACTTAATGGTATTCAATTTTAAGATGCCAGAAGAAAGATGTGCTAATAAGCGTCCGGGTGTAGCAATGATAATGTTAACGTTGTGTTGTATCGCATTGCGTTGCTGTTCGTATATAAAACCATCGCCCCCGCCAAACACCGCGATAGAACTGATATTTACGTAGTATGCTAATCCCTCAACCTGCTGGTCTATTTGTTGGGCTAACTCTCGGGTAGGCGCCAGAATTAAAGTGCTGGTTTGGTTTTTTTCAGATTTACTGATTAAATCTAATACCGGTAGGAGATAAGATGCTGTTTTTCCGGTGCCGGTTTGAGCGCAGGCTATCAGATCTTTTTCCGCCTGTACAACAGGGATAGCCATTTGCTGTATTGGAGTAGGAGTTTTGTATCCCATACTCATGAGCCCTTCATAGAGCTCTTCATTAAAATTAAAATCCTCGAACGTCAAATCGTAAAAATTAAGGTAAGCAAGGTAGGGATTTTTTAACAAACCCTCTTAATTACGGGCTGGCTTACGTTTTTTTAAGAAATTGGTTCAACTAAAATTTTCTTAAGCTATTGATATCTTGAATACTCCAGAGGTTTTAAGTATTTGGAACTTAAATTTTGGATGAGAACTTAAACTTTTTCTATATTTGCAACCATTAAGGCACCCATAGCTCAGCTGGATAGAGCAACGGTTTTCTAAACCGTCGGTCACTGGTTCGAATCCAGTTGGGTGTACCAATTAAAGGCTTCTATGTATTGTAGAGGCCTTTTTTATTGCAACTGTTGTCGGTTTTGTTGTCGCTAATTGACCTTAGTCTGCTTTTTTGATTTTAAGATTTAATAATCTACCTATGAACCTTTCACCATCTGAGCAACTTACTTATTCTACTATACGAATCGAATGTCTGGATAACCTAGGAAACACAAGTACAGGCACTGGATTCATTTTTAGAATTATTGACGACGGCCACAGCTTTGTTCCGGTAATAGTAACAAATAGACATGTGTTTCAAGATTGCCAAGAAGCACGATTCGCCATGACTACCGCCGATCATTTTGGAAATCCTGTAGATACTGTCCATCATATATTTCACATAACTCAAATTCAGGCTGCAATTATTTGGCACCCAGAGCAAGATGTTGATTTATGCATAATTCCGTTTTCAACTTTGCAAATTTTAG
>JANMZB010000191.1:0-1864 GCA_031382725.1 Sphingobacteriaceae bacterium
GGAAAAGAAAAATGTTATTGATAAAACCGGCGGGTTACTAGGTATTGGAAAAACATCCAAACTAAATTCAAATTTTAATACAGGTAATTTTACACGCATAGACTATACGAAAGTACTTACAATACCTATTAACAGTAAAAAAATAAAAGTTATTACAACTCACCCAACTGACTCCTATTCATTAGATAAGGATGGAGATCAAATTAAAACCTTAACTGTAACACAACCGGAAAAGTTTTGGGCCGCAAGTAAATTTCTGGTAGTAGTGAATAATTAAAATAACAGGCATTTATTAGCAGGAGCATAATTTAGTATGTAATTTGAAAATCATTTTGTATATTTGTTCATGCAAAATAAAAAATCACTAAAACAGAAACAACGAGGCAGTAAAGAAGCTCAAGGTAAAGTAAGATTGTTAGTAGTATCTTTTTTAAAAAAGGAAGAAGGAAGCCAACAAAAAGCGTCAGAGTTGTATGGTCTTAGTTTAAATGGCGTGCAGAAGATTTGGCGTGCATATAAAATTAAAGGCGCAAGAGGAATAGCACCTAAAAAACGAGGCGTACAAGGCGGAAAAAAAATAAACGGAAAACAAGCCGCAGAAGTTCGTCAATTAGTAAAAGACAAATTGCCCGATCAATTAAAATTAGCTTTTGGATTATGGACAAGAGAAGCCGTACAACAATTAATAGAAAAGCGCTTTGGTATTGAATTGTCACGTTGGCAAGTTGGCAGGTATTTAAAAGATTGGGGCTATACGCCACAAAAGCCTATCCCCAAAGCATTTGAGCAAAATCCGAAAAAAGTAAAAGAATGGTTAGAAAAAGAATTTCCTGCCATTAAAAAAAGAGCAGGAAAAGAGAAAGGGGTTATTTATTATGGAGATGAAACAGGGATGCGAAGCGATCATCAAGCAGGGAAAAGTTATGCACCAAAGGGGCAAACACCCGTAATTAAAAAAACAGGAAAACGTTTTTCCTTGAATATGATATCAGCAATAAGTAACAAAGGACATTTGCAATTTATGGTATTAGATGGAAGATTTAATAGTGAAGTTTTTAAAACATTTTTGCAGCAAATGATAAAGTATAGCCGTCAGAAAATATTTTTTATCACTGATGGACATCCAGCACACAAAACAAAAAAATTAAATGAGTGGTTAGGAGAAAATAAAAACAGAATCGAAGTATTTTTCTTACCTCCTTACAGCCCTGAACTAAACCCTCAAGAATATGTAAACAACGATGTAAAAACAAATATCATAGGAAAGAAACGAGCTATCAATAAAGAGCAAATGCGCACCAATGTTGAAGATTTTATGAATAGTAGAAAAAATGACAAAAATCAAGTGCAAAAATATTTTCACGTAAGCCACGTCAGATATGCGGCTTAGAGAAAATTTACATACTAAATTACTAAACGATTAATAAGTAGTAAAATGAGGCAGGCTGTTTATATACGCAATAAAAGCTGGAGCCTTCTTAAGGCCATTGTCGGATAAATCTTCTGAAAAGTAATACAGGTGTTTAATGTTGGCTGTATCGTTTATGCTGTTAAACGTAATTTCTACCGCCTGGTGTTTTTCTACTTCAGGATTGGTTTCATAAACAAGTTTACCATTTGCACTTATGTTTACATACCTAACATCGCGAACTGCTGCATTACTGCGCTCCAGGAACAACAACAGCAAAGGTGTAACACCACTAATCTCTTTACGGTTTAAATCTTCTTTCATGCTCAATGTCCTGAAAAAACTAAAATTTAAAATGGCATAAAGCGATTTGTTGATGGAACCGATATACCTGCTAAGTGAATCGACCGATTCAGCATTAAAAACCGGTGATTCGCCCACTGGCTCAAGTCCAAC
>JANMZB010000721.1:0-9967 GCA_031382725.1 Sphingobacteriaceae bacterium
CACATCGACGATGCCGACAAAATGAATGATGCCGCATCGAACGCGCTTTTAAAAACGCTCGAAGAACCTCCATCCTACGCTATTTTTATTTTAGCTACTACAGAAAAACACAAAATCTTACCTACCATTCTTTCGAGGTGCCAGATTTTCGACTTTAACAGGATACGGGTAGAAGACATGGCCAGCCATCTGGCTTCTATTGCTAAAAAAGAAACTATTGAATACGACAATGACGGCTTACACCTCATTGCTCAAAAGGCAGATGGCGGCTTGCGCGATGCGCTTTCTATGTTCGACCAGATTGTTAGCTTTTCGAACAGGAACGTAAGTTATAAGGCAGTAATCGATAACCTCAACATTCTTGACTACGATTATTATTTTAAGATTACCGATAGCTTATTAAAAGAAGATATTGCGAACAGCTTGCTTCTTTTTGATGAAATTCTCGCAAATGGCTTTGATGGAAACAACTTCATTAATGGTCTGGCTGCACATTTTAGAAATTTACTGGTAGGTAAAGACAACTCGACTTTAAAATTACTTGAAGTAAGTGATGGAATTCGTCAGAAGTATTTAGAGCAATCGAAGTTATCTTCAGCGTCATTCTTACTATCGGCACTAAACATCGCCAACCAGTGCGACCTTAATTATAAAAACAGCAAAAATCAGCGGTTGCAGGTAGAACTTTCGCTGATAAAAATATGCCATATACCGTCTGCACTCAATCTTTCAACTTCTGCTTCCGCAGAAGCGCTAAAAAAAAAACCTGAATCTGAAGTAAAACCTGAATCTACCAGCATTCCAACGCCTGTTTTACTACCACAACCAGTAGCACTCAAAGAAGCACCAATACCCTCTATTTCACCAATACAGGCGGAAATAGTTGCAGAGAATACGCCGGAAGAATCTATTTCGCCTCCACCAATTCCTGAGGAAAAGCCTAAAATCGCTATTCAGTCGTTAAAATCAATTCCTTCTATCATTCCAAATCTGAATGACCTTAGTGGCAGTTCGGCAAAGGTTGAAGAGGATGAACCTAAATATGTATCCGGCGAAAGCCGTAAACCTTTTAATGCAGATGAATTTTTAAGCCTTTGGAATGAGTATGCTGCTACAGTTAAAAAGGCAGGTAAGATCAATTTGTTTACCATCATGACGGGCAGTCCTCCTACACTTCTGGATGATTCAAAAATTGAACTGGTAATAGATAATCGGATACAGGAAGAACTTTTAATGGTAGAAAAGATCGATTTACTAAACTTTTTAAGAGTAAAACTCGAAAACTTTGGCATTGATATCATCACCCGTCAGGCCGAGCAAAACGAAAAGAAAAAGCTTTACACTTCTCACGAGAAATATCAGCACATGCTCTCTAAAAATCCGAAGCTTGAAGAATTTAGACGGAAGTTTAATTTGGATGTAAATTGAGTTTGTCGAAACCTGTATCGGTGTCTATTGCAAAATTTGTACGAAAGCGTGTTAGGCTTCATTTAAAGTTTTCTCTATTTGTTCTTTTTGTGCTCAATGCAGTCAATGCATCTTCACAAAGCAGACAATTTAAACTCGATGGTTATATCTATACTTTAGGAACTTCCGATCCAATTCCAAACGCCTTAATTACAACCAGTACCGGGCAAAGTACGCGAAGTAAAGACAATGGCTATTTTTCGCTAAATATTCCCAGCGGGAAAAATCTCATAAAAATTACTCATCTTTCTTACGATACATTAAATACCAGTATTGAGCTTGCAGGAAATATGCAAATTTCCCATTATCTTAATTTAAGATCTGCCGCTATGGCGGAAGTTAAAGTTTCAGCGAAAAAAAGTAACGCCACTAAGCTCTCTCCTAATGTATCAACCATTACAAATGATGACCTGGAGAAAGTGCCCGCTTTTATGGGCCAACGAGATCCTATAAAAGCACTTCAAACCCTCCCGGGGACGGGAAAAGGCGGAGAAGGGAACTCCGGTTTTTATGTACGCGGAGCAACCTCAGGTCAGAATCTCACCATATTTAACGACGCTGTTATTTACAATCCATCTCACCTGCTTGGATTTTTCTCGGTGTTTAATAGCGTCGCTGTAGATCATATCAATCTTTATAAATCCGGTATTCCGTCGGAGTTTGGCGGCCGGCTTTCTGCGATAATTGAAGTAAATAGCAGTAGAAAAATAGCCGATTCTGTTTCGATGGAGGGTGATATAAGCATTCTTTCGGCAAGTGCAAGCCTGGTGACCCCGGTTACTAAAAACTGGTCGGTATCAGCAACTGCTCGGAAAACTTTCATGAACTATACCGTCTGGCCTTTGCTGAGTAGTATGCAGTCGACTTCAAGTGCCTTCAACAATATTAACTATGATTTCCAAGACCTTAACTTTAGTTCGAACGCTCGTCTAGGCAAAAGCAACTTCCTATATTTCAATGCTTACACGGGTGGCGATGACTTTGGCTTTGATGCCCGTGCAGATATCAGCAATGGAATGGATTGGCAGAACTCTGCGTACTCGCTAACCTTAAAGACGATCATTAGTAATTCAGTTGTGTTAAACAACACTGCCAGTTATAGTAATTATAAATTCAATTTTGGGTTGCGGCAGGATAATTTTGTAGCCGGAATTGCTTCAAATATTAAGGACTACAATTTCAAGAGTATCCTAAATATTTACCTTGATAAACACTTTATTAAAGGCGGTATCCAATACGTTGATCATAACTTTAAGCCCAACACGCCCTCTATCCGATCATTTGGGGTTGATTATGATTTCGGCACACCCAACACTTATTACTCTGATGAAAGTTCAATATTTTTAAGTGATGAATATAAGATTTCTGATAAAACAGGAATTTACGCAGGCCTTCGATTAACTAATTATCGACATAAAGGACCATATACTTTGATCAATGAGGATAAAAGCGAGGTGAATTTTGCCAAAAAATCAACTGTTAAGTCATTTTTATATCTGGAGCCGTCATTAACTTTAAAACAATCAATTACCGATAATTCTTCTATCAAATTCTCTTTCTCAAGGAATGTTCAACCCATCCATTTAATATCTGTAACTGCTGTAAACTTTCCTGCTGATTTCTGGATGCCTTCTTTAAATACCATCCCCGCGGAAAAAGGGCAACAATTTTCACTAGGATATTTTAGAGATTTTGGCCGTAATTATGAGTCATACATCGACATGTATTATAAAAAGATGGATGGACTAATCGAGTTTTCTGGTGGGATTATGAGTTTGATCGATAACTTAAAAATTGAAAACAACTTATCTTTTGGAACTGGAAATGCTTACGGAACAGAGGTTTTCCTTAAAAAGAAAACGGGGAAGTTTACGGGTTGGATCGGCTATACGTTATCTAAGAGCAATCGTACTTTTGAACTGATAAATGATGGGGAAACGTTTCCTGCAAAATACGACCGAAGGCACGATCTTTCAATTGTTTCGAACTACGCCCGAAATAGAAGATGGAGTTTTTCAGGATCTTTTACTTACGCTACCGGAAATGCTTATACCAAACCAGAAAGCCGGTATCTTTTAGGAGGAAATATTATCAATGAATATGGCGCATTTAATGCAAGCAGAATGCCTTCTTATCATCGGATAGATTTGTCGCTAACCTATAAATCTAAATTGAACAGAAGATTTGCCAGTGAGCTTTCATTCTCAGTATACAATATTTACAACAGGCAGAACCCCATCTATATTTATTTTGATGCCGAAGGCAGCTTAGAGCAACAACGGGTTACGATCAGGCCAAAGTCGGTTGCTTTGTTGCCGGTACTTCCATCTTTAAGCTATAGATTGTTATTTAAGCAAGGCAAATGAAATTAATACGTAACTTAATAGGGCTGATGCTACTCTTCGTAGTATTTGGCTGTCAGAAAGAAGATCCAAAATCACTTGGCGGATATAATCCAAAGTTTGTAGTAGAAGGCTGGATTGAAGAAAACGATTATCCGAACGTAATATTAAGTCATAATCTACCCTTTTTTACTGCGGTAGATTCGGCACAATTAAGTGAAGTGGTTATTCGGTGGGCCAAGGTGACTGTTAGTGATGGTGTAAACTCGGAAATATTGACGGTAAAACGTGATAACAATTATTTTCCACCTTATATCTACAGGGGGTCTGAATTAAAGGGCCAGTCCGGGAAGACCTATACGCTTAAAATTGAATATGCCGGAAATACCTTAACCTCTACCACTACAATCCCGCCAAGGGCGGCCTTAGATTCAATATGGTTTTTATCCAAAGGTGATGATAACAAACAAGCACAATTATTTGTGAAGTTTAAAGACAATCCTAATGAGCGGAACTTTTATAAATTATATACTAAAACGAGCACCGAAAAACGATTTATACCTACTTTATTATCCAATCAAAATGATAAATATTTTAATGGTAAAGAATTAACCATTCAGGCAAACCGAGGACCAGTGAACAATCTAACCGTAAAAAATGATCCCTACTTTGAGAAAGGAGAAACTGTACTTGTAAAATTCTCGGGCATACCCCAGGAAGGATTTGATTTTTGGAGCAACTTTCAGGATGAAGTAATGAATTCCTCGAATCCATTAATAGGATCTACCGGAAAAATCAAATCAAATATTGAGGGGCCTGGTGTGGGAATATGGTGTGGATACGGCTCAACCATTTATCAGATTAAAGCTAATCCTTAAATTAGAAAAGGGGCTTGAGCCCCCTTTCTAATATTTTTAATTACTATATCTTTTTTTATTCAAAGTCCTCGCCAAATTCATCAAGGTCATCTATCAAAGTACCGAAACTTCCTTCGAAGAATTCATCAATGCTCATTGGAGAGCCATCTTTAAATACCAGTTGAGGATCAAGATAATAATCAGTTTCACAAACCTGTGTATTGTTAAAAGAAGAATAGCAATACTGATCAGAAACACCTTTAAACTGCACTTTGGCTATTACAGTATTATCCGTTTTATTGATCGCTACTAATTTTGAATGAGTATTCCAGGCTAGGGCGCCTTTAGTATTTTTCTCAGCTTCCGATAAGCCCGAGGCCGCACTCTCAGCATCACGTATAGCTTTCACATCAACCTGACCGGCTAATTTAATATTCATAATTTCGAATGTTGCGTTTGCGTTTTTTACAACCGCATCAAATTCTTCGGCATCCTTTGCATTATCAACAGCTAAATTACCATTGGCTGAAGTTTTAAGACTTAATAAAACTTCTGTTCCTTTTAGTATACTGAATTCGGATGTGAGATTAGTTACGTCATTACTTACTTTCGTTATTAAGGAGAAAGAACCAAGCATTAAATTGATATCAACCTTTGTTGGTGTGCCATCAGTTTTATATTCATACGCAGAAATAAGTTTCATCTCATCTTTAGAACCTACCCGTAAAGTACTCGATACAGATGCTGGCAATTCAACACTCTCTCCATCATCTTCTGATTCAACTATAACATTAGATTTAGTATAAGTCATGGTTAATGTAGCATCGTTTGTGGGTTTTCCTTCAGCCGAAGGAAATTTAAATTCAAGCTTATTTGAAGATGGTGATTCATCCCAACTTTGAGTTGAAGCATTCCAGATATATATTCCATAAAGTTCACTTAACCTGGCTGTATTGTCGACAGATGATGTAGTAGCATGGAATAGTCCCTTTAAGCTTTTGTTTTTAGCAGCTTCGTTAACTGCTAATACAGAAGAAAAAGAAGGAGCAGCGACAGATGGATCTAATGTTTGCAGAAAATCAAGAACATCAATAAATTTTTCATCCGGTAAAGAACTTATTTTTTGTACAAATTCAACACCAGATGCTTCGATTTTTTGCTTGTGTTGTTCTGTGCTGAGATTAGAATACTGAAGTTTGAATGGATCAGTTTCAGTTTCGTCGTTAGATTTCTTTTTACAAGAAGTAAATGCTATTGCCGTAGCAAGGGCAAAAAGTAGGATTTTTTTCATGAATAATGATTGTGATAATTAATAATAGTAAATAGATGTTAACTGTATTAATTCATACGCTGAATTTCGGGCATTTATACCCCTATTTACATGTCTTGGTTACAATAAATTACTCACAAGGAAAAAAACAAGCCTAGATCAAGCTTAATAAAGCAGCAGAATAGCCAGCTCAAATTTAATAGAATGGGAAAGGTGCGGTGGTAGCAGCCTTTCCCATTACTGGAATTATTTTAAATATTCACTATTTCCCGGATCCAGATCATTTTTGGGATAACCTTCTTCATCTAAATCGTCCCGCTCGTCTTCTTCAGTCATTGCCAGTTCCTCATCCAGGGGATCAAGTTGTACAATTTTTCCGCTATCGATGTGCATTCCAAATTCTCCTGCTTCAGGCACTTCGGCTGCGGAGTCGTTTGCCCGGTGATATTCATCATTAGCAGTAAGATTCGCTTCGTCGAAATCCGAATCAAAATCGCTTCCGCTTTTTACAGATGTAATGTAAGGATCCGGATGATCGTAATCCTCATCTTCGCTTTGTACATCTATTTCAAAACTATCTTTTTCAGGATCGTACTTCAAATTTTCGGTTGCGTCAGCACCCAATTCCTCTTTAAATTCATCTTCACTATCCTGATTTTTATCTTTTGAACCCGGATAAAATTTATCTTTTGGATCTGTCATGATTATCTGCTTTAATGTAATATAATAAGGATCAAAAAGCTCAAATGTTTGTATGGTTGAATCATCAAATTGATCTTTATTCAAATTTTATATCTTTGCGACTTCACAAATTAATAACCCGATAAATAGCATAAAATGTCTGTACAAAAAATCAAAGTAGCAAATCCTGTGGTCGAACTGGATGGTGATGAGATGACCCGCATCATTTGGAAATTTATAAAAGACAAATTGATTCTTCCATACCTTGAAGTAGATATTAAATACTATGATTTAGGTATCGAATATCGCGATGAAACGAATGATCAGGTTACTATTGATGCCGCTAACGCGATTAAACAATATGGTGTTGGTATTAAATGCGCGACAATCACTCCAGATGAGCAACGGGTTGAAGAATTTGGCTTAAAGCAGATGTGGAAATCGCCGAACGGAACCATCCGTAATATTTTAGATGGCACTGTTTTTCGTGAACCGATTGTAATGAGCAACGTACCCCGTTTAGTACCAAACTGGACTGCGCCTATTTGCATTGGCCGTCATGCTTTTGGGGATCAATACCGCGCTACTGATTTTGTAACGAAGGGAAAAGGAAAACTAACCATTAAATTCACTCCCGAAGATGGTGGTGAAGAACAATCGTTCGAAGTATATAACTTTAATGGTGATGGCGTTGCTATGGCGATGTACAATACCGACGAATCTATTTTTGGATTCGCCCGTGCCTGCTTTAATCAGGCACTTATGAAAAAATGGCCTTTATACTTATCAACCAAAAATACGATTCTTAAAAAATACGATGGCCGCTTCAAAGACATCTTCGAAGAAGTTTATCAAAATGAATTTAAGGCTCGCTTTGATGCAGACGGCTTGGTTTACGAGCATCGTTTAATTGACGACATGGTTGCGTCGGCCCTTAAATGGAACGGTAATTTTGTTTGGGCTTGTAAAAATTACGACGGAGATGTTCAGTCTGATACCGTTGCACAAGGTTTTGGTTCTTTAGGTTTGATGACCTCCACATTGGTTACTCCCGATGGAAAGACGATGGAAGCTGAAGCGGCACACGGTACAGTTACACGCCACTACAGAGAACATCAAAAAGGACGCCCAACTTCAACCAACCCAATAGCATCTATTTTTGCATGGACAAGAGGTTTAGAGTTCCGCGGCATTTTAGATAAGAACCAAGAATTAATTGACTTCTGTCAGAAACTAGAGCAGGTTTGTATCGAAACTGTTGAAAGTGGTAAAATGACAAAAGATCTTGCAATTACATCTAAGCCAAAAGTTGAGCACGGTATTGATTATTTATATACTGAAGAATTTTTAGATGCGATCGATCAAAATCTAAAAGCAAAACTGGGTTTTTAAGATTCTGAATACATATTATGGGAGAGGCTGTGTTTGATCAACGCAGCCTCTTTTTTGTTGAGGGAATTTAATCTCATCTCTTATAACTTCCGCTCAAGAGGCATTATTAGGAAATGTCGTTTTAAGAAGTATATTTGAATTAAATCATTCTTATGGATCAGTTCTTAAACCCGCCTATAATTTGGTTTGCATTAGGGTTGTTACTGTTCCTGCTTGAATTTGCGGTACCTGGTTTGATTCTATTTTTCTTTGGCGTTGGTGCTTGGGTGGCGGCGGTAATTTCGTTTTTTTTCGATATCTCCATTAATAGCCAATTACTTATTTTTCTTGCCACCTCTGTTATAACCGTACTCTTGTTTAGGAAATGGTTTAAGAAATTACTTTGGGAACGCCAAAGCTCAAATGATTTTGTTGACGATGAATTTTTAGGAAAGACAGCTGTAGTAGAAAAAGCTATTACCCCATCTCAAAATGGAAAGGTCGCCTTTCGGGGAACATCATGGGAAGCAGGTTCTGACGAAACAATTGGAGCCGGTGAAAAAGTAATTATAACAGGAAATAACAGTATTATATTAATCGTGAAACCCCAAACCCTATGAGCGCCTCAACCATAATTCTCGTCATTTTAATTATATTTTTCCTTGTAGCCTTTCTTTCAACTTTTAAGGTTGTTCCACAAAGATCAGTCTATATTGTAGAACGACTGGGGAAATACAGCCGGTCTCTCGAAGCCGGATTTCATATCTTGATTCCCTTTATCGACAAAATAGCGTACAAACAAAATTTAAAGGAGCAGGCAATCGATGTAGCTTCACAAATCTGTATCACTAAAGATAATATTGCGGTAGAGGTGGATGGTATTTTATATCTTCAGGTTATCGATCCTCAAAAAGCTTCCTATGGCATAGACAATTATAAGTTCGCTGTGATTCAAATTTCACTAACAACCATGAGAAGTGTAATTGGAAAGATGGAACTTGATAAGACTTTCGAAGAAAGAGAGACCGTAAACGGAAGCATTGTAGAAGCTGTGGATAAGGCCAGCGACCCTTGGGGAATTAAAGTTTCGCGATACGAGGTAAAGAATATCTCTCCTCCGCAAAGCATTAAAGACGCAATGGAAAAGCAAATGCGCGCCGAACGCGAAAAAAGGGCGCAAATCGCAGAATCTGAGGGAGATAAGCAGGCTAAGATTAATAGAGCTGAGGGAGATAAGCAAGAAATGATTGCACGATCTGAAGGTGAAAAACAGCGTAAGATAAATGAAGCGAGTGGTACAGCTTCTGAGATCGAACTGATCGCGACTGCTACAGCAATTGGAATAAGGGAAATTGCAAAGTCAATAAATGAGGAAGGTGGAATGAATGCGGTAAACCTTCGCATTGCAGAACAGTATCTTACTGAGTTTGGCAAATTGGCCAAGGTTAATAATTCAATGATTATTCCGGCAGATCTTTCGGATATTGCTGGAGTTATTTCAAGTATCACCTCAGTTCTTCAAAAAACCAACGGCGAATTGCCGGCGGTTCTTCCTCAAAAGGCACCCACTAAATCTTTGCCATACGAACAGGGCTAAGGGTTTGGTAAATACGTTTTATTGTGATGATCATACTTAATTAATTTATCATGTTTCTACTCATTCTCGGGCTATTTATAATTATCGCAGGCATTGTAATGTCTAAACAGGATGGCCCTGCCACCCGCTTTAGCACCATGGTCAAAATCCTGGGTGTAGTCCTAATTCTTATCGGAACTTTCGCTTCCATGTTTAAAGTAATAGATGCAGGCCAGGTTGGCGTTAAATCTGTTTTCGGAAAAGTCGACAAAGATGTTCTCTATAGTGGTTTGAATATTATCAACCCAATTGCCGAGGTAACAACTTTTGATGCAAAAACACAGAATTATACAATGTCTGCTGTGCACGAAGAAGGAGATAAACAAGGTGATGATGCCATCAG
>JANMZB010000230.1:0-2814 GCA_031382725.1 Sphingobacteriaceae bacterium
TTGGTTTTTTGTACTTTTGGTACCATTTACACAGAACTGGTACACAACATATGACGAACATTTTAATTTTTGGAAATTTGTCGTACCATTCTACGTGTGACTGAAATCAACAACAAAAAATTAAAATATTGATAGTAGACCGAAGTACCAGAAGTCGCAAGTACTGTCTGTCACCCATCCAATTATATTCGAAGTGTGAAATTTAGTTTTCACAAAGAGCAATCAAATCTATATGTTTTTCTTGTTACTTGTACATTGACCTTTTTTAAAATGCAAAATACCGTACTCCCCGAAATATGTTATCCCCTCAACGAACAAGTACCGGTCTCTCGGTACTTAAGGGGGGATACTACGTTTCAAGGAATTTTTGATAAACGCGCCAATTAACCTTGATTTATATTCTGCTTGATTCTACATAAAATACTGTCTTCGTAGATGCCCTTACTTTCGTCTACATCCTATTACAAGGTGAGTTATGATTGGTTGATTGTCACCATTCCTACCATCTCCATTGCATGAGATCATTGTGCTCACTATTTAACGTACTGTTTTGTACAACCAAAAATTATTTTCTTGTTGTGTACTTATCCTACCATTATAAGTAAGGATGACCACTCTTGAAGTTTCTACCACAAAAAAAACTCGCTACACGTACTTGCTAGCAGCAAAGCGTAGCATCCTTACGGAACCCTACGCTAAGCTGCGGAGTGTCAAACGTGTAGCGAGGAAGTACAATGTACAACCCAACCAGCTTCGCAAATGGAAACGCCACTTTGAGAACGATGTCGATGGAGCTTTGTTGGTTGATCCAACAATACCATCATGCAGTGTCAAGCATGCCAAGGGATTTGTAGTGACTCGTGAGACTGGAGGAGGTAGGAAGAGCAAATTTTCGGATGAGTTGATTGCAGCTTTGAGAACCTTTTTTGAAAACAGTCGTGATGAAGATTTCTCTGTTTCTCTTCGATTGATGGTGGCACAGGCAAAATTGTTGTCTCCGGTAGCAACTGATGGTGTATCTAGTCGGGCGATTGAATCTCGTATTTATCGTTTGTTGCAGAAGTGGGATGTTACTTGGAGAAGAGGCACCCACAAAGCACAGAATACGCGTCATGATATTGAGAAGGAGCGGGAGTTTCATTCCTATGTTCAGCAGAAGATAAAACTACTTGGGGTTGATTGTTGCAATGTGTATAATGCGGATGAAACGAATATGTACTTCTCACCACAGCCTACTTCTACGTATGCTCCACGAGGTTCCAAAACAGTTTCGATCAGGGGTGCGGATAGCTCAAGTCGTTGTACGATAATGTTGGGTGTGTCAATGACGGGGAAAAAACTACCACCATTTGTCATTTTCAAAGGTAAAAACGTTCGAACAGGTCACATAAAGCGGGAGATAACTCGTAGGGATGGATATCCAGAGGGGATGGAATTCGGAGTTCAAGAGAAGGCGTGGATGGATGAGGAACTAATGTTGGAGTGGATCGATAAGGTATGGAAGCCATCGAAGGAACACGACAAAATAGCCTACCTGATACTTGATGAATGCCGTTCTCATATGACAGCCGATGTTCGAAAAGCTTTTGCAGATTGTAACACAGAGGTAGATCTGATTCCTGGAGGATACACTAGTACGTTGCAACCATTGGATGTCGGATTGAACAAACCGTTCAAGGGATACGTAAGCGACAACTTTACAGACTGGCTGATTAACAACAGGAATATGAAACCGTCAAGGCAGGATGTCTCAGGGTGGATTGATAATGGATGGAATAGAGTACCAGAGCAGATTGTGTTGAATTTGTTTCGTGGGTCAGGGTATTTCAAGTCGAATCATTCTCTAGCGGAAGATGATATGGAGTCATCGGAATGTGAGATGCCGGATTGCTTGGTTGATTGTTCAGGTGGGGAGGAAGATGAGGAGAGTACATAACAACAAAATAAAGTGCCGAGGAGCTACTTGCGGTGTATGCTCCGGGAGGTGGTGGGGGCACTTCTATAAAGAATAGTAGAGTACTATGTATTAATATAAAACCGTTCTTACTAGTTATTTGAACTTTCTATTCGTCCATTGGGACACTACTTAATAGGATGGCACTTGCCATGCCATGATTCCGTTCTCCTTTCTTCCTCTTGTAGCTGCTTGGAGAGAATTTGTAGAGTTCTTGAACGATGCAGAACTTGTTGATGTCTGCTTGGATCTTCGGCATCCTAGATTGCACTCGGGGAATAAAACCAACAGTGCATCCATCTGCACCGTCGATGAGCTTAACAAGTTTGATTGCTTCTTCGGTCTTGTCATCGACGTGGACCATTGTCCTGACAAGCCGAAGCACATCCCCAACAAAAACATGCTCTCCACAGATTCTATGGCTACAGCAAAAGCGGCAATTACTGCTGGAGAGTAGTCCAACAATCTCAAAGCCGATATCACCATCCATAACCGAGACAACTTGCTGATTGCTGTCGCTAGTTGTTGTTGTCACGATGCTCTCCATTGCGTAAATGCAATTTTCCAACAGTTTACGTTTTACTCAACATCGGCAGTGGAGGAGAGAGGAAAAAAGAAGGAGGAAAGTTAAAATTTACTTAGGGATTTTTGGCGTGTGTCCAATAGGCTAAAAAAATCTCACCGTGTTAATTTGTCGCAATAGCCATTTTACTACAGGGATACTAGCTTATTTTGGGGGACCGGAAATGGATAACATATTTCGGGGAGTACGGTAGTTGGGTAAGTTGAAGATGCAATGCTGCTACTTTCTATTTTTTTGCCAATTTATTTGCAGTACTCCGTTTTACTACTTTTCACAC
>JANMZB010000249.1:0-1130 GCA_031382725.1 Sphingobacteriaceae bacterium
AGAAACCTTAGATGAGGCAGTAGAACTAGCAGGTGGATGCCCCATACTTAAAGTGGGTGGTAACGTAGAAGTACGCACCATCGTAGCCATGGCCGATAACAGTTAAATACCCCAATTAGCCTCTGCCTGTCAGGGGCTTTATCTATGCAGCCAGAAATTATTCCAGATCTTTTTCGTACCGAGTACCGGAAGCTCACAGCCGTACTGTATAAGTCGATTGGGCTTGCGTATATGGAAGTGGCAGAAGATATCGTGGCCGATACGTTTTTGAAAGCTACCGAAATATGGGGTTTGAAAGGTTTGCCCGATAATCCGGTGGCCTGGCTGTACACCGTTGCTAAAAATAAGGCAAGGGATGTTATTAGAAGAGAAGCGCTGTTTAATGGGAAGATAGAAACCGAGCTGGCTCGTGAGCATAGCGGGGGGTATGAGTTGGATTTGTCCGAGAAAAACCTGCTCGACAGTCAGCTTCAAATGATGTTTGCCATCTGTCAGCCGGAAATTCCAGCAGAAGCCCAGATTGGTTTGGCATTGCGTATTCTTTGTGGTTTTGGTATTGATGAAATTGCTTCGGCATTCTTAACCAAAAAGGAAACAATCAACAAACGCTTGTTTCGTGCTAAAGAAAAATTGCGTGAAGCCAAAGTGCAAATTGCTTTTCCCGCAGAAAGCGAGGTAAAAACGCGGCTGCAGTCGGTGTTACGCACACTTTATCTACTCTTTAACGAAGGCTATTTTTCATCAGGTACCAATGCCGTTATCCGTAAAGACCTCTGTCTTGAAGCTATGCGTTTAGCTTATCTTCTCACCGCTTATCCGCCTGCCTGTGTTCCTTCCCTTTATGCTTTGCTGGCGTTGATGTGCTTTCAATCTTCCCGCTTTGAGGCTCGTGTTAATTCTTCTGGAGACTATGTGCTTTATGAGGAGCAAGATCCGGCTTTATGGGATGAGTCACTGATACAGCAGGGAGAGTACTTTATGAATCGGGCCGCCAGCGGAGATTATTTAAGTAAGTACCATCTGGAGGCCGGGATTGCATATTGGCATACCCGAAAACAAGATTCGGCTGAAAAATGGAAGCAAATCCTGCAGCTTTATAATCACTTGCTTGTGTTAGAATATTCGCCGGT